>JBEGJL010000248.1:0-3034 GCA_041184605.1 Pseudomonadota bacterium | reverse complement strand
ACACCGGCGCGCTGATGGCCATGGCCAAGCTGGCGCTGCGCACCATGCCCGGGATAGACCGCCCTGCGCTCTCTGCTTTGATGCCGACATTGGGTGAGAATGACGTCGTCATGCTCGACCTGGGGGCCAACACCGAGTGTGACGCCCGCAATCTGGTGCAGTTCTCGATCATGGGCGCGGCCTATTCGCGGATCATCACCGGCCGGGATCGTCCGCGCGTCCGCCTGCTCAACATCGGCAGCGAGGAGACCAAGGGCACCGATGTACTGCGTGATGCAGCGGCCCAGTTGTATTCACATAGCGAACTTTCGTTGCAGTTCGATGGTTTCATCGAAGCAGACAAGATCAATCGCGGCGATGTTGACGTGGTCGTTACGGACGGGTTCTCGGGCAATATCGCGCTTAAGGCGATCGAAGGCACCGCCCGGTTCGTAGCAGATCTGCTGCGCCGCTCGTTTGCCTCTTCCTTGCGATCAAAGTTCGGGTTCCTGATCTCGCGTCCGGCAACCGAATTGCTGAAGCATCATCTCGATCCCAACAACCACAATGGGGCCGTGTTCCTTGGGCTCAACGGCATCGTCGTGAAAAGCCACGGCTCGGCCTCCGCGCTGGGGGTGGCCAATGCCGTGGCGGTGACAGCGCGCCTGCTTGAAGAAAAGCTTACAGAGCGGATCGCGGCCGAGCTTGAACACTTTGGCGCAGAATCCATTCGCAGCGGCGGCAAGGCCGCGGGATGACCCGTCGCTCTGTCATCGTCGGCACGGGCTCGGCCTTGCCGGTCCGGGCTGTTTCCAACCAAGAGTTGTCGGAGCGCGTTGATACCAGCGACGAATGGATTGTTGAGCGTACAGGCATTCGTTCCCGCCACCTTGCCGGCGAAGGGGAAACCACTGCCAGCCTGGCGACCGCCGCTGCGCGTGCGGCCCTGGCTGCGGCGGGGCTTGAGCCGAAGGACATCGGCCTGATCGTGCTGGCCACCTGCACGCCGGACCAGACCTTTCCCGCTTCGGCAACGATCGTGCAGGACCGGTTGGGGTGCCATGGTGGCATTGCCTTTGATGTCGGCGCGGTCTGTTCGGGCTTTCTCTATGCCGTGACCGTAGCGGATTCGATGCTCCGCACCGGGGCCGCCGACCGTGCGCTGGTGATTGGCGCCGAAACGATGAGCCGCATCCTTGATTGGGAAGACCGCACCACCTGCGTGCTGTTCGGCGATGGGGCCGGCGCGATCGTACTGGAAGCCCGCGATGTGGCCGCAGATGGCCCGGGCATCCTTGCCAGTCGGCTCCACGCCGATGGCGCGCACAATGAATTGCTTTACGTTGATGGTGGACCATCCACCACCGGCACAGTCGGCCACATCCGCATGAAGGGTCGCGAAGTGTTCCGGCATGCTGTGGTCAATCTGGCTGAAGTCCTGGGCGAAGTCCTGGCCGATACGGACTATGCGCCGGCCGATATCGATTGGGTCGTGCCGCACCAGGCCAACCAGCGCATTCTCGATGCAACCGCCAAGAAGCTGGGCCTGCCGCCAGAGAAGGTAATCGTTACCGTCGATCGCCACGCCAATACTTCGGCGGCCTCTGTTCCGCTGGCGCTGGACACCGCAATCCGGGACGGGCGGATCAAATCGGGCGACCTGGTCATGCTGGAAGCCATGGGCGGCGGCTTCACCTGGGGCGCCAGTCTGGTACGCTTCTGACTTTCCCCAGATCAAATTGATCTGATTCAGTCGCTTTGATTGCATTCTTGCGAAAATCGGATATTACGCAACTCACGGGTCGTGCTTTAAATTCTTCGAGGGGAGAAAGGCGCAATGCGCTCTATGCACACATTGACCCGAGCTGACCTGGCCGAAGCAATCAACCGTAAAGTGGGGCTTTCCCGCTCGGAATCGCTTGGCATGGTCGAAGCAATCCTCGACCATATGGGTAACGCTCTGGAAAAGGGTGAGAATGTGAAGATTTCGGGCTTCGGCACCTTCCTGCTGCGTGACAAGGCACAGCGGATCGGTCGTAACCCGAAGACGGGCGTCGAAGTGCCAATCACGCCGCGCCGCGTCCTGACATTCCGCGCCAGCCAGATGCTTAAGGATCGGATCGCCAAAGGGTGACCGGGACTGACCTCTTCGCAAGCGAATCGCAGGTCCCGGGGATGACGCCCCCGGGCCTTGGCGATGGCAAGGAAGAGGGTGCGCTCCGTACGATTGGCGAAGTCGCCAAAGCGCTGGGAATCCGCCAGCACGTGTTGCGCTATTGGGAAGAACAGTTCCCAATGCTGAAGCCGCTGAAACGCAGCGGTGGTCGCCGTTATTATCGTCCGGAAGATATCGCCTTGGTCGAAACGATTGACCGGCTGGTACATCGCGAGGGATTTACGCTGCGTGGTGCCCGTCAGGCCCTGAGCAAGGGCAAGGCACCCAAGAGCGAACCGTCTCCCCAACAGGTTGCTCCTCAGGCTGCCCCGGGGGGCAGCACTTCTTCAAACGGTAATTTCGGATATCGCGCGCGGTTGATCGCCCTGCGCGCCACGCTGGTCAAGGCGCTGCACGAGAGTTAATCCTGCTCCCCAGAGAGCGAGGATTCCCATGACCAAGACTTACGATGCCGACCTGGCGCTGTTCATCAACGGCAGTTGGAAGATCGGTGAAGGGCGTGATCTGTTCCCCGTCGTCGATCCGGCAAGCGGCGAGACCATTGCCGAAGTGCCACTGGCAAGCCCGGCTGATCTTGACGAAGCACTGGCCGCATCGGAGCGCGGCTTTGCGGTCTGGAAGGCCGCTCCCGCCGAGCAACGGGCCGCGGTCCTAATCAAGGCTGCCGCACTGCTGCGTGAGCGTGCCGATGGCATTGCCCGGATCCTGACTATGGAACAGGGCAAGCCGCTGGCAGAGGCGCGCGGCGAGGTGCTGTCCAGCGCCAGCCTGTTTGAATGGTGCGCGGCGGAGGCTTCGCGGATTTACGGCCGCGTGCTCGTCCGCCCGACCGGGCAGCGCGCGCTCATCACCAAGCAACCGGTCGGACCGGTTGCGGCG
>JBEGJL010000247.1:0-3353 GCA_041184605.1 Pseudomonadota bacterium | reverse complement strand
GCCATCTCCGCTGCCCGTTCGGCTGGACGCCAGGTTGCCTTCACCCTGTCGGACGCCTTCGTGATCGACCGCCATGGCGATGACTTCCGCCAGCTGATCGCCGAAGGGCAGATCGATATCCTGTTCGCCAACCATGTCGAACTGGCCGCGCTGACCGGCGAAGACGATTTCGACGCTGGCCTGGCTGCGCTGCAGGACAAGATCCCGGTGCTGGTCGTAACCCGCAGCGAACACGGCGCGGTTGCGGTTGCCCATGGGCAGCGGGCCGAGGTCCCGGCCGAACCGGTCTCCCGCGTGGTCGACACCACCGGCGCCGGCGATCTGTTTGCCGCCGGGTTCCTGTATGGTCATGTCAACGACCGGCCGCTGAGCGAATGCCTGACCCTTGGCGCGATCTGCGCGGGTGAGATCATTTCGCACTTCGGCGCCCGGCCCGAGGCGAACCTGACCGCCCTGGTCAAGGCGCGGCTGGGTTAAGAGTTGAGATAGCGGACAGGCCGTCCGGCCTGTCCTTGGCAACACCAGCCCGCGCCCCCGGCCCAACCGCCCGACAGGATATCCTATGGGCGCTTGGGCGGGGGCGTGAGCTTGTGTTGCTACTCCGGCGAGGCCGGAAGACCGCTAACCTTCGGCTTCGCGGGCGACCTCACGCCAGCCGATGTCGCGGCGGCAGAACAGGTCGGGGGCCTGGATCAGGTCGACCGCGGCATAGGCGCGGGCCTGGGCTTCGCTGACCGTGGCCCCGCGCGCGGTGACGTTGAGCACCCGGCCGCCGCTGGCAACCAGAGCCTGACCGTTCAGCGCGGTGCCGGCATGGAAGACCTTGGCTCCGCCGGCTTCGGCAGCCGCCACGCCGCCGATCAAGCCGCCTTTCTTTGGGGTGCCGGGATAGCCCTCGGCCGCCATGACCACCGTCAGGGCAGTCTCGGGCGAGAGCCGCGGCGGGCCGATCGTGCCCAGCTTGCCCTCGGCGCAGGCCAGCAGCAGCTCGACCAGGTCATCCTCAAGCCGCAGCATCAGCACCTGGCATTCGGGATCGCCGAACCGCGCGTTGTATTCGATCAGCTGGACGCCGGACTTGGTCAGCATCAGCCCGGCGTAAAGCACGCCGGAATAGGGCGTGCCTTCCTGCGCCATGGCTCGCACGGTCGGAACCACAATCCGCTCCAGCGCTTCGCCGGTGAGCAGCGGAGTCAGGACCGGGGCGGGGCTATAGGCGCCCATGCCGCCGGTGTTGGGGCCGGTATCGCCATCGCCAACCCGCTTGTGATCCTGCGCCGAGCCGAGCGGCACGACGGTATGGCCGTCGGTCAGGGCAAAGAAGCTGGCCTCTTCGCCTTCCAGGAATTCCTCGATCACGGCTTCGGCGCCGGCCTCGCCGAACTTGCCGGAGAAGATCTCGCGCACGGCTTCCTCGGCCTCGGCCAGGGTCATGGCGACGGTCACGCCCTTGCCTGCGGCCAGGCCATCGGCCTTGACCACCACGGGCGCGCCAAACCGGGCGAGCGCGGCGAGGGCCTCTGCCTCGCTGCGGACGCGTTCAAACCCGGCGGTGGGGATGTTGTGGCGGGCGCAGAGCTCTTTGGTGAAGGCCTTTGATCCTTCGAGCTGGGCGGCGGCCTTGCTCGGTCCGAACACGGGGAACCCGGCGGCGCGCAGGCTGTCGGTCAGCCCGTCAACCAGCGGGGCTTCGGGGCCGACGACGACCAGCCCGACCTGCTGCGCGGCGCAGAACGCGATCACCGCAGCGTGATCGGTGGCGTCCAGCGCGACCAGTTCGGCATGGGCGGCAATGCCCGGGTTGCCGGGGGCCGCGAACAGCTTTTCGCAGCGCGGGGATTGCGCCAGTTTCCACGCCAGCGCATGTTCGCGCCCCCCCGATCCCAACAGCAGGATGTTCATGCCCGGTCCTTATTACGAAGACGATGAAGACGCTGGGCTGGTAGCGAAGGACGCTGCCGGGGACAACGCTGCTGCCCTGTCCGTCAGCGAGATATCTGCCGCTTTGAAGCGCGTGGTCGAGGATCGCTTCGGCTTCGTCCGCATTCGCGGCGAACTTTCGGGCGTGAAGCGCGCGGCATCGGGCCACCTTTACCTGTCGCTCAAGGATGAGAACGCGCGGATCGACGGGGTGATGTGGCGCGGGAATGCGCAGCGGCTGGGCTTCCACCCCGAAGACGGGGTGGAGGTGATCGTCACCGGCAAGCTGACGACCTATCCGGGGCGCTCGAATTACCAGGTCGTGATCGACCGGATGGAAATCGCCGGTGAAGGCGCATTGCTCGCGCTGCTGGCGAAAACCAAGGCTCGGCTTGAAGCCGAGGGCCTGTTCGACCCGGCCCGCAAGCGGCGCCTGCCGTTCCTGCCGCGGGTGATCGGGGTGGTCACCTCGCCGACCGGGGCGGTGATCCGCGACATTCTCCACCGCCTGGCCGATCGCTTCCCGGTCCAGGTGCTGGTCTGGCCGGTACTGGTCCAGGGGCAGGGCGCGGCCGATCAGGTCGCCAATGCCGTGCGCGGTTTCGGCGCCTTGGCCGCGGGCGGCGCGGTTCCCCGTCCGGATCTGGTGATCGTGGCCCGCGGTGGCGGCTCGATCGAAGACCTGTGGTGCTTCAACGAGGAAGTCGTGGTCCGCGCCGTGGCAGACTGTCCGATCCCGGTAATCTCCGCCGTGGGGCACGAAACCGACACTACGCTGGTGGATTTCGCCGCGGACCTGCGCGCACCCACGCCGACGGCCGCGGTCGAGATTGCCGTCCCGGTGCGTGAAGAGCTGGCCCAGCAACTGGCCGAACTGGGCCTGCGCAAACGCCGCGCGGTGAATCGCCCCTTGCAGCTGGGGCGTGAGCGACTGCAGGCCCGGGCAGAACGGTTGCCCAAGCCGCAGGCCCTGTTCAGCCCCCATGCCCAGCGGCTGGACCAGGTTGCCGAACGGCTGCGGCGCTCGCTGGTCGATCGCACGCATCTGGCGCGCAATGCCTTCCAACGGGTCGACAGCCGGCTATCGCTGCCGCTGCTTTCGGCCCGGCTCGACCGCGCGCAAGAGCGGCTGGCCGGGCTGGCGCGGCTCTATGCCTCGCTTAACCCGGATGCCGTGTTGCAGCGCGGCTATGTGCGCGTGACCGGACCCGACGGCGCTACCCTGACCAGCCGCGCGGTGGCGGCAGACGCGCCGGCGCTCTCGCTGCACTTCCGTGACGGTGCGCTTACGGTGATCCCGGGCGAGGCCGGTTCAGCCGCAGCGGCACCTAAGGCCGCCGCGCCAAGCCATGCGAAGCCCGCGCCAAGGCCCGCTCCGCCTGAACAAGGGAAATTGCTCTAGGCCCGCCAATCGGTTAGGGTCCGGGCCATGT
>JBEGJL010000246.1:0-2939 GCA_041184605.1 Pseudomonadota bacterium | reverse complement strand
GCCATGTCGCTTGATCGGGTATCGGCCGAAAACTGGAACGAGGCGTCCTGGATCGCAAAATCATAGCCCATCTTGCGGCCGGTACTGATCCGATCGAGCTCCTCCTGGCCCAGTTGCCCCTGCCCCGAACCGACCAGCGCCATGTCCCCCAAGGCTATATAGGCGGCGTCCCCGGGCGTAAAAGCACGGTACCCAGCCCCGAACCGCACCTTGACCGAAACCCGGCCAGGCTCATCCGTGCTGGGCCAGAGCAGGACCTTTACCCCGTTGGCGAATTCGAGCTGTTCGATGCCGAGAACGCCCGTTGCGCTTGCGGATACCAGCTTGCCGGGCGTGCCAATGGCGGGCATTTCGGCGAAGGAAATCGGCTTGCCGCCGGGTCGGGCATTGGCGTCGGCGACGGCAGGCGCCGCCAGTGCCGCAGCCAGCGAAGCGGACTGGGCCTCGCCTGCCTTGGGCGTGACATAGACCGCCCGCGTAACCGCGCCCTTGAACAGTTGGCGGGTATGCTCAAGCACCGCCTTTGGGGTGAACAGGGCGCGCGAGTTGTTGAAGATATCAAGGACCGTTTCGGGCGAAGCGATCGTTTCGCGAATATCGAGCGCCGTCACCATATCGTCGGCCAGCTTGGCCCCGGCCAGCAATCGCCGTTGCTCAACCGCGCTTTCAAAGGCGACGTTGAATTCGGCCACCTCGCGCTCGATTTCGTCCTCGCTCGGCGGGGTCGCCATTGCATCGGCGATCACGCCGCGAACTTCCTTGAGCGACTTGGCCCAGTCTTGATCCAGCGGCGTGACCGAGACCAAGGTAGCATCGGCCGAACGGCTAACCTTCTCCTGGTTGACCTGGGCGAACAGGAAACTGCCGCCGGCGCGGGCACGGGCTTCCAGTCGGCGGTTGATGATCGCCTGGGCGAGCGAATCCAGCATGATCCCCTGATTGTAGGCAATCGTATCCTGAACCGGACGCCACGGCCGCATGACCGCATAGGTAATGCCGCGCGGCAGATCAGGTTCAACGATCACGCGGGTCTCGCCCACAGGGTTTGCGGGATTGCTACCCTTGGGCGCTACCGGATCGCCAAAGGCTGGCGCCTGAACCGGCTTTCCGGTGGTGGGCCAGTCTGCGAAGTGCTGGCGGACCATGGCCTCGATCTGGTCCGTATCAACGTCCCCGACGACTATGATCACGGCGTTTTCGGGCCGATACCAGCGCGCATGGAAGGCGCGGACCGATGCCTGGTTGGCGGCATTCAAGGTTTCGGTCGTGCCGATGACCGGACGGATCGCCAGCCGCTGGCCTGCGAACAGGGTTTGCTGGGTCGCCTCGGCAACCCGCTCGGCCAGCCCCCCCCGTTCGCGCTTTTCTGCGAGGACTATCGGCACCTCGGTGCGAATGTTCGCATCGGTCAGTGCGGGGGCGATCATCATGCCCGAGAGCAGCTTGAGCGATTCATCCAGCTTGGCCGGGGTGGCATTCGGCAGGTCGAGCTTGAACGTGGTTGAAACCGCGCTCGTCTCGGCATTGGTATCGCTGCCAAAGGTGGCACCAAGGCGTTGCCAGGTGGGGATTGCCGCCCCTTCGGCCAAATAGCGCGACTGGCGGAATACCAGATGCTCAAGAAGGTGAGCATAGCCACGCTCTCCCTCTTCTTCGTGCAGTGAGCCCGCATCGATCCGTACCCGGATCGCGACCTGCCCGGGCGGCACACCGTTCTTGCGAACGGCGTAGCGCACGCCGTTCGCCAGTTCGCCAAACACCCATTCCTTATCCTGCGGGACATCACTGCCGCGATAAAGCCAGGGTCCGGTCGTCGGCTTGGCAGGGGCTGCAACGGCAGGTTTGACCTTGGCCGCGGGACCCTTGGCGGCGATCGGCTGGACGCCCAGCGCCAGCAAGGGAAGGACAAGGGCGATGCGGCGCAAAGCGCTGAAGGGGAAACGCATGATCTGGCTATAAGCCCCGCAAAGGTGAAGGGCCAGTGAATAGGCCGCACCCTTTTTCGGTTCCCTGAAAAGCAGAAGGGGGCGGTTGCCCGCCCCCTTCGCGTTTTGTGCCCTGTGGCTTAGCTTACCACTTGACGCGCAGCGAGGCACCGTAAGTGCGCGGCTGGTTCGGATAGGCCGAGACCGAGCCCGACTGCGCCACCGAATCGAAGATCTGGATCAGGTAGCGGTTATTGGTCAGGTTGCGGCCCCACAGGCTCAGCTCAACCCCGCTTTGCATCGCATAGGTGATCGAGGCGTTCATCTCGTCCACCTTGCGGGTGAACGGGCGGGCAGCATCGAATGCCGGCTGGTACGAAATCACCTGGCCCAGCGCGTTGCGCTGAATAAAGGCCGGCAGGCCTTCCGCGATCTGCACCTTGGATTCCGTGTGCCAATCGCCGCGCAGGATCACGCGATCGCCGTTGCCCAGTTCCTGGTTCCACTGCGCGCCGATCGTGGCGGACAGTTCCGGAACGCCAGCCGGGCGGGTGCCCGACAGATCACCCACCGCCGAAGCCGTGAAGCTGTCATACTTGGGATCAAGATAGACCAGCGAGACATTCAGCGTCAGCGGATTGATTGGCTTGATCATGCCGTCGAATTCGATGCCCTTGGTCGACTGCTTGCCAGCGTTGGCCAGCGCGAAGCCGGTGCCGGTGAAGACATTCGACTGGAAACCGGTGATGATCTGCTTGAACAGCGTCAGGTTGGCACTTGCCATGCCCCAGTTGGCCTTGATGCCCAGTTCAAGCACCTTGGCATTTTCCGGACCAGCATAGCGCGAACCGGTGGTCAGGTTCGGCAGGGCCAGGCCGGCCGTGCGCAGGGCGGGCAGGTCGCTAGCCAGCGGACGGCTGTCACGCGAAAGATTGAACGAGCTCGCCTTGAAGCCGGTTGCATAGGACACGTAGGTGTTGATCGTGTCGTTGAGTTCGTAGGCAAGGCGCGCGG
>JBEGJL010000245.1:0-6587 GCA_041184605.1 Pseudomonadota bacterium | reverse complement strand
AAATGCGCGCCAACATCAACTTCGCCTGCGCCAGAATAGCCAGCAAATCAGCCTGGGCGCTTGGCACTGCCTTGCGCAGGTTGACGAAGCCGTGGATCGAGCCCTTCATTTCCATGAAGTGACACTCCACCCCGGCGCCGGTCAGGGCGGCGGCATAGCGCCGGCCTTGGTCGCGCAACGGGTCGAGGCTGGCGGTCACCAGCAGGGTCGGCGGGGAACCAGCCTGTTCGCCATGGATCGGGTAAGCCATGGCATTGCCCGGAACGGGGGCATAGCAGCCCATGAACCAGTCCATTGTTTCCTTGGTCAGGAGATAGCCCTCGGCAAATTCGGTCATCGAGCCATCGCTCGATTCGTCGGTCGCGGGGTAAATCGGCACCTGAAGGATGACGGGCACCTTGGCCGGGCTCTTGGCCAGAACCTGCGGAACGACAATCGCGAGGTGGCCACCGGCGCTATCGCCCATGGTGATCAGCCCCGTAGCTTCGCGGCCCAGCTTCAGGCCGTTTTCGGCCACCCAGCGGGTTGCGGCGATGCAATCCTCGTCCGAAGCCGGGAAGGGATTTTCCGGGGCGAGGGCATAATGGACCGCGACGACCGGCAGATCGAGCTCGGCCGCGATCGTGGTGCACAGCGCGTGGTGCGATTCCAGGTCTCCGATCACGAAGCCGCCGCCGTGATAGAACATGACAATCGGGCCTGGGCCGCGATCGGCGCGCGGATCATAGAGCCGCAGCGGAATGTCGCCGCGCGGACCGGGGCAGGTCAGGTCAGTGATCGTGGCGAGCGGAACCGGGTCCGCTTCAACCAGCGCGGCCATCTGCGCATAGGAGGCGCGAGCATCGGCAAGCGGGATCTCATTCATCTTGGGGCCGGCCATGGCGGCCAGCATGTCCAACAGCATCTTTACATCGGGACGGACATAGGGGGTGGCATCGCTCACGCGGGAATCCTCTCTCTTGATGATTTAACTGACAGGTTAAGTCGCGTTTTGCTACTTGACTAGCCGCCTTGGCGCTCCTCTTGTGGACCCAGTTGGCTGCCGCGCAGATTTTCTTGATTGCCGCGGCGCGTGGGTCGGGGCTAGGGCGTTTCGTGAAGACGAGGCGGACCGGTCCGCCGGATGAGGAATACGCATGGCAACGCAATTGGCCGAACCCGAAGCAAAGTCCAACGCAGCACCCGAAGCCGTCGTCGTCCGCTTTGCGGGCGATTCGGGCGATGGGATGCAGCTGACCGGGGGGCAGTTCACCCTTTCGAGTGCGCTGGCGGGCAATGACTTTGCCACCTTCCCCGACTTTCCGGCCGAAATCCGGGCTCCGCAGGGCACGCTGTTTGGGGTATCGGCCTTCCAGATCAACTTCGGTTCGACCAGCATCGATACAGCGGGTGACGCGCCCGACGTGCTGGTGGCGATGAACCCGGCCGCGCTTAAGACCAATGTCGGCGCGCTGAAGCCCGGCGGCCTGATCATCGCCGACACGGGTGAGTTCACCAAGCGCAACCTGGAAAAGGCCAAGTACGAAGTCAGCCCGCTGGACGATGGCAGCCTGGCCAAGTGGCAGGTGCTGGCATTCGATATTTCGGCGCTGACGCTGGAATCGGTGAAGCCCTTTGGCCTGGGCAACAAGGAAGCCCTGCGCTGCAAGAACATGTGGACGCTGGGCCTGGCGCTGTGGATGTTCGATCGCGATCGCCAGCCGCTGATTGACTGGCTCAATCAGAAGTTCGCCAAGAACAAGGTGCTGGCCGATGCCAACGTCGCCGCGCTGAATGCCGGGCATGCCTATGGCGAAACCGCGGAACTGGGCGGCCACGTCAAGAAGCTGCACCTGGGCCCGGTGCCGACCCCGGCGGGGCTCTATCGCACGATCACCGGGGCCGATGCGGTTGCGCTCGGCCTGGTTGCCGGCGCGCAGCTGGCGCATTTGCCGATGTTCTTTGGCGGCTATCCGATCACCCCGGCCAGTTCGATCCTGCACGCGCTGGTGCGGTTGAAGGAATTTGGCGTCACCACCTTCCAGGCGGAAGACGAGATTGCCGCGATCTGCGCGGCGATTGGCGCGAGCTATGCCGGCCAGTTGGGCGTAACCTCCAGCTCAGGCCCGGGCATTGCGCTGAAGGGTGAGGCGATGGGCCTTGCCGTGATGACCGAACTGCCGCTGGTGATCGTCAACTCGCAGCGCGGCGGTCCCTCGACCGGCCTGCCGACCAAGACCGAGCAGTCGGACCTCTATCAGGCGGTTTACGGCCGCAACGGCGATGCCCCGATTCCGGTAATCGCGGCGCGGAGCCCGTCGGACGCCTTCGAATGCGCGATTGAGGCCTGCCGCATCGCCGTTGAATACATGACCCCGGTGATCATGCTGACCGATGGCTATATCGCCAACGCCGCCGAACCGTGGAAGGTGCCGGATCCCGCCAGCTACAAGGAATTCCCGGTCTCGTTCCTCACCCAGAAGAACGCCGGTGACACCCTGTTGCCCTATAAGCGCGATGCCAAGGGCGCGCGCCCGTGGATCAAGCCGGGTACGCCGGGCCTGATGCACCGCATCGGCGGGATCGAAAAGGCGGTCGATACCGGCCACCTCGATTATTCGCCCGCCAACCACCAGGCGATGACCGACGCCCGCAAGGCCAAGATTGACGGCATTGCCAAGTCGATCCCCGATCAGGACGTGTGCCTGGGCAATCCGGGTGGCAAGCTGGCCGTGGTTGGCTGGGGCAGCACCTATGGGCCGATCCATCAGGCAGTAGGCCGCGCGCGGGCCAAGGGGCAGGATGTGAGCCACATCCACGTCCGCCACATCTGGCCGCTGCCGCAAAACCTGGGCGAATTGCTTAAGGGTTTTGACAAGGTGCTGGTGCCGGAAATGAACACCGGCCAGTTCAAGACCGTGCTGCGCGATCAGTTCCTGGTCGATGCTCAACCACTGACCAAGACCAGCGGCCAGCCGTTCACCATTACCGAAATTGAAGCCGCCATCGAAGGAGCTTTGGGCTGACGCCTTGGCGTTGTTGCCCCGAGAGGACGACCATGAACGCGATTACCCCCATCACCACCACCCTCAAGGACTGGGAAACCGATCAGGAAGTCCGCTGGTGCCCGGGCTGCGGGGACTATGCGATCCTGAAGGCGGTGCAGCGCACCCTGCCTGAACTGGGCGCGGACCCGGCCAACACCGTGTTCGTATCGGGCATCGGCTGCTCCAGCCGTTTCCCGTACTATGTGGAAAGCTATGGCTTCCACACGATCCACGGCCGTGCCCCGGCCTTTGCCACCGGCATCAAGCTCGCCAATCCGCAGCTCGATGTCTGGCTGGTTACGGGTGACGGCGATGGCATGAGCATCGGCGGCAATCACACCATGCACGTGCTGCGCCGCAACCTTGATTGCCAGATCCTGCTGTTCAACAACGAGATCTACGGCCTCACCAAAGGCCAGTATTCGCCCACCAGCCGCGAAGGCACGACCAGCCCGACCACGCCGCTCGGTTCGGTCGACCGTCCGGCCAGCCCCTGCGCCTTTGCGCTGGGCGCCGGGGCGCGGTTTATCGCGCGCGGGTTTGACGTGTCGAAGCACCTGCCGGATGTGCTCAAGGCCGCCTACCGCCACAAGGGCGCGGCCTTTGTCGAAATCTTCCAGAACTGCATCGTCTACAACAAGGACCGGTTCGAAGATTTCGCCGCGCCGAAGGGCGCCGAGGACCGCCAGCTATGGCTTCAGAACGGCGAGCCGATGCTGTTCGCCAAGGGTGAGAAGGGCATTGCGCTCGACCCCGAAAAGCTGACGCTGAAGGTGGTCGACGTGGTCGATGGCAATTGGCAGGCGGCTGGCGTGATCGTCCACGATGTGACCAATCGCTCGATCGCGCACATGCTGGTCGAAATGCCGTTCGGTCCGTTCCCGATGGCGCTGGGCGTGCTTTATGACGATCCGCGCCCGACTTTCGAAGCGGCGGTCATGGCTGAGCGCGAAAAGGCCGTCGCCGGCAAGGAACCCAACCTCGCCAAGCTGCTGGCCAAGGGGCAGACCTGGACGGTGACCGAGGGCGGGCCGGACCTGTAAGGTTCGCCCCAGCAAGGCCGGACCAAAGGCCAGCTTGCCGTCAGTCGTGCCCGGCGTGAAGGCCGAAGCATGACCACGCCTATCATCGTCTGGCTGCGCCGCGATCTGCGGCTGGCGGATCAGCCTGCTTTTCGCGCCGCGGCCGAGCGCGGACCGGTGGTCCCCGTCTATGTGCTGGACGATGAAACGCCCAAGCATCGCCGGATGGGCGCAGCAAGCCGATGGTGGCTGCACCACTCGCTCGCCAGCCTCGATGCCGACCTGCGCCAGCTTGGTTCGCGACTGATCCTGCGGCGCGGCAAGAGCGAGGACGTGCTGGCCGCGATCGCGGCCGAGACCGGCGCGCGTGAGGTCCACGCGCTGCATCATGTCGAGCCGTGGTGGCGCAATGCCGAGCGCGCGGTCGCCAAGGTGCTCCACCTGACCTTGCATCATGGCAATTACCTTGCCCCACCGGGTTCGGTGCTGACCGGCGGAGGAACCCCGTTCAAGATCTACACCCCGTTCTGGCGCGCCTTGCAGGAACGGATGCCCCCCGCTCAGCCGCTGCCGGCGCCCAGCCTTGCCGCACCGGCCAGCTGGCCTGCCAGTGATGACTTGACGGACTGGGCACTGCTGCCGACCAAACCTGATTGGGCGGGCGGCATGCGGGCCGAATGGACTCCGGGCGAGCGCGGGGCGGCCGAGCGGCTCGACACCTTCACCCGCCGGGCAGCGCGATATGCTGATCGCCGCAACCTGCCTTCGATGCTGGGCACATCGCGCCTTTCACCACACCTGCATTTTGGCGAAGTTTCGCCCGCGCAGGTCTGGCACGGCGTGGCAGCTGCCGGCGGCTCGGTCGACGTTTTCCTGGGTGAGCTGGGCTGGCGCGACTATGCTGCCAACGTGGTGCACCAGTTCCCGGACTATGGCGCGCGGTCCTATAAGGAGGAGTTCGATCGCCTGCCGTGGCGCACCGGGGCAGAGGCTGAGGCTGACCTGAAGGCCTGGCAGCAGGGCCGCACCGGCTATCCGATCGTCGATGCCGGGATGCGCGAGCTGTGGGCGAGCGGATGGATGCACAACCGGGTGCGGATGATCGTGGCCTCGTTCCTGATCAAGCACCTGCTGATCGACTGGCGGCGTGGCGAGGAGTGGTTCTGGGACACACTGGTCGATGCCGACTATGCCCAGAACGCGGTCAATTGGCAGTGGAGCGCCGGATCGGGCGTCGATGCCAACATGTTCGTGCGGATCATGGCTCCACTCACGCAAAGCCCGAAGTTTGATGCCGCTGGCTATATCCGCCAGTGGGTGCCCGAACTGGCCGGGCTGGGCGATGCCGAAATCCACGACCCCGGCCTCCTGCGCCCACGTGGCTATCCAGCCAAGATTGTCGAGCATGTCGCAGGCCGCACCCGGGCCCTGGCGGCCCACGCCGCGATGAAAGCGGTTTGACCGCACAGCGGTGAACTTGGCCACCATTCCTTTGACCTCGGTCAAAGCGGGCCATTCGTGCTACAGTTAGGTCAGGAAATAGGGCGCGACTAGCTTGACAGCGGTTCAGCCCCGTGAAAAGTTGTCCGGACAAATTTGGCGTTACCGCCGGATTGGAGAGTGGTCATGAGTGCCGAACTGCCGCCCCCGTATACCGCGCTGACCAAGCACCCGATGCTGGCGCGGACCAATCACGATGAATCCGCTCGGTTCAATTTCCTGACCCATCTCAATCGTTACCTTTCCGGTACGCTGGGGCCGGGCAACAAGCTGGCCTATGAAAAGCGCGTCCTGCCGGCCTTCCGCGCCGAACATGGCCGCGATCCGGAACATCGCTATGAAATCCGCGACTGGATGAACCAGGATCCGTTCCACCAGATGTGGTCGGCTCTCAAGCGCAACTCGATGGAAATGCGTCAGCAGAACGGCCGCTCGACCGTGCTGCGCCAGCTTGACGAGCTGGATGCCCAGGCCCGCCAGTTCAACGAACACTCCGGCCAGCTTGAGCTTGATCCCAAGATCGAGCAGCCGATCTACCAGACCGCCGTGGACATTCACTGCCAACCGGGCGGCTATCACGGCGAAGAGCGTCCGGGCGATGTCTCGGCCGGGGCCAATTATGATGTTGGCATTTTCGCGACGACCGGCGGCCAGCTTGGCGGGCTGAACGATGGTGGTGGGCAGGCCGTGGTCAACTGGATCAAGAAGGAGCGGCCCGATTGGCAACCGCGCCGGATCCTGGATGTCGGCTGCACGGTCGGCCACAATGCCGTGCCAATCGCTGCCGCCTTTCCTGATGCCGAGGTGATCGCCATCGACACGGCGGGCCCCTCGCTCCGTTATGGCGCTGCCCGCGCGGCCGGGCTTGGCGTGAAGAACATCAAGTTCGTTCAGGCCAGTGGTGAGGACCTGTCGCGCTATCCGGATGGCTATTTTGACTGGGTGCAGACGACGATGTTCCTGCACGAGCTGTCGGCCGAATCAATGCCGCGGCTGTTGGCAGAGTGCAATCGCGTCCTGGCGCCCGGCGGGCTGATCC
>JBEGJL010000244.1:0-7548 GCA_041184605.1 Pseudomonadota bacterium | reverse complement strand
TATCCTCAGCGGAAAGGTACGCGTTGACCAGCGGTTTCGGAAAATCGACATAGCGCAACTGCACCCGGCGTTCGCGGGCATAACTATAGACAATCTCGCCGTTGACGCCGCGGACCATCGTCGGAAGCGGTGGCTGATAGCTCAGCAAGCGATCCGCTGACGGCAACGTCCGCAGTACAGTCACCCATAAAAGTAGATAAAGCACCAGGACCGCCGCCAGAGCATAACCTACCTGCCGGAATCGCTTGCTGGATTGCCAATTGGCCATGAACCACTGGCCCGCAGCATGATCCTGCAACCTCGCGAGCAGACCGCCGGCTTCGCGCCGGATGCGCAGATGAATGGATTCGGATTGCTCGCTCATCTTGCGGGCGACTCTAGCATGGTGATGCGCCGATAGGCCAGTGACAAGCTATTGCAACACCGGAGAGGGTGTGCGCTCGCGGGCGAAATGGATGCGAATGGCATTGGCAAGGGTCCGGGCAAAAGCCTGTTGCCCCGCGGGAGATGCCAGGCGAGCTGCGTCATCCGGGTTATTGATATAGCCGCTTTCAAACAATACCGATGGCACATCCGGAGCCTTGAGCACGGCAAACGCCGCCGATTGCACAGTGCCTTCGCGGAAGGGCAATCTGCTCTTCCCTTCACGCAGGATCAGATTGCCAAAAGCCTCTGACTTGGCCTGCATTTCGCGCTGCGAAAGGTCGACCAGGATGGCACCGACATTATCGCTTTGGTCGGCAATGCGGATGCCGTTAACCTGATCGGCAGCGTTTTCGCGTCTGGCAATCCGCTCGGCCGCTTCGTTGCTGCCCCGATCGGACAGCACATAGACCGTTGCACCGCGCGCGCTGGTCCCAATTTCGGTGCTGTCGGCATGGATCGAAATGAACAGGTCTGCCTGCAGCCGCCGGGCAATATCTGGCCGCAGGGGCAAGAGCAGGTAACGATCATCAGACCGGGTTAGCGCAACCCGCACCCCGCCCTGCCGCAACAGTTCGTCACGCAAAGCCAGGGCAAGCCTTAGCACAAGGTCCTTTTCTCGGACCGCGCCGAGACCGGCACCGGGATCCTTGCCGCCATGGCCCGCATCGATCACGACCAGCGGCCGGCTCGCATCCTGGGGACCAAGCACCGCTGGCAGTCCCTGGCGGGCATCCTCACCCGGCAGCTCCACCTGAACAACGTAACCCCAACCCCGGCCCGGCGCGCCATAGATGCGATCGGCGGCCACCATGGCCGCAAATACCGCTAAGGGCGCGATAAATAATCCAAAGATCAGTGCCGCACGACGCATTTCGGCGCCCTGCTAGCCAAGCTAACCTTCAAGGGCAATGGTGCTGTTGTTGGGGTGGGCTTGGCGCTGTTGCCCTTGCCGCCTGCAATCCATGGTGCTAGGTCTCTGTCGCGCGAAACCCTGTGCGGTTATTTCGTAATGCCACGAGGCACTACTTATTAACCAATCCGCGGGCACTTTTCGCCATGAAGCCCGGGCCGCGCCCGGATGAACAGGTTGATGTCGTAATGAGAATTGGTTTGTTGCCTGCCAAGTCCCTGCCCGTCCGGGCCGTGGCCGTGGCGGTGTGGCAACCGGCGCACGCAAAGTCACCGCGCCAGCTCGTTACCGCAGACACACAACACGCCGCCGGGTGGAACGATACCCCTGGCTATTTCCATACCGCCGCTCGACTTGCCGGGACCTCGTCCCGTGCGGGTGGCTGTTTCGCAAAAGATCGCGCCGCACAAACCGGTCAGGGCCTGCAACGGCCCGGCCAGGCCTGGCGCGCACGGAGAGTTATAAATGACAATGCGCATGCTAATCGATGCGCGCCACCAGGAAGAAACCCGGGTGGCGGTGCTCAAGGGCAACCGGATTGAGGAATTCGACTTTGAATCTGCCGAACACAAGCAGATCAAGGGTAACATCTATCTTGCCAAGGTAACCCGGGTTGAACCGTCGCTGCAGGCGGCGTTCGTTGATTTTGGCGGCAATCGCCATGGCTTCCTCGCCTTCAGCGAAATCCACCCGGATTATTACCAGATCCCCAAGGAGGACCGCGAGGCCCTGCTGGCGGAAGAAGCCGCCCATGCCGAGGAAGAGGCCGCCCTGCGTGCCATCGCCGAGGGTGAAGAGGACTTCGTGGGTGACGACGAGCTGGGCGAAACCCTGGCTGACGATCTGGCCGGGACCAGCCACGAAGCCTTCCACGGCGATGACGATCATGGCGTGACCGAGGTCGACACCGACGAAAAGGACGAAGTCGCGACCATCGAAGATGGCCAGATCGACAACGCCTTTGACCACGAAGGCGAAGAAGCGGCTGAAGCCGAAGGTGGCGAGGATCGTCGCCGTGGCCGTGGTCGTCGCCGTCAGGGCCAGGGCCGTGGCAAGGCCAAGGAAGCGGACGAAATCCGTGCAAAGCGCATGGCGCTGCGCCGCCGTTACAAGATCCAGGACGTTATCCAGCGCCGCCAGGTCCTGCTGGTCCAGGTTGTCAAGGAAGAACGTGGCAACAAGGGCGCCGCCCTCACCACCTATCTCAGCCTCGCAGGCCGCTATTGCGTGCTGATGCCCAATTCGAGCCACGGCGGCGGCATCAGCCGCAAGATCAGCTCCGCCGCTGACCGCAAGCGCCTGAAATCGATCATTGCCGAGATGGACCTGCCCAAGGCAATGGGCTGCATCGTCCGCACCGCCGGGCTGCAGCGCACCAAGACCGAGATCAAGCGCGATTTCGACTATCTCGCCCGTCTGTGGGATGACATTCGCGAAACCACGCTGAAGAGCACGGCTCCGGCGCTGATCCATTCGGACAGCGACCTGATCAAGCGCGCGATCCGCGACATCTACAACCGCGAGATCGAGGAAGTGGTTGTCGAAGGTGAGCATGGCTATCGCCTCGCCCGCGATTTCATGAAGATGCTGATGCCGAGCCACGCCAAGCGGGTGAAGCAATATGCCGATCCGGTGCCGCTGTTCCAGCGCTATGGCGCGGAAGATCAGCTGACCGCCATGTACGATCCGGTCGTCCAGCTGAAGAGCGGCGGCTATATCGTCATCAACCCGACCGAGGCGTTGGTGTCGATCGACATCAACTCGGGCCGCTCGACCAAGGAGCACGGGATCGAAGCGACGGCACTCAACACCAACCTTGAAGCCGCACGCGAAATCGCGCGCCAATTGCGCCTGCGCGACATGGCTGGCCTGGTCGTGATCGACTTCATCGACATGGAATATGGCTCGAACGTCCGCAAGGTCGAGAAGGCCATGAAGGACGCGCTCAAGAACGACCGCGCCCGTATCCAGGTTGGCCGCATCTCCAGCTTCGGCTTGATGGAAATGAGCCGCCAACGCCTGCGTACCGGCGTCCTGGAGGCCACCACCCGCCAGTGCCCGCACTGCGACGGCACGGGCCTGGTCCGCACGGCATCCAGCGCAGGCCTATCGGCACTCCGCCTGATTGAGGACGAAGCTGCCAAGGGCCGCGGCTCGATCATCTCGCTGTTCGCCAGCACCGAAGCTGCGGTCTACCTGCTTAACGCCAAGCGCGCCGATCTGGCTGAGATCGAAGAGCGCTATGGCGTGCGCGTCGAAGTTCTACCCGAAGGCGAGAACGAGGGCGCCAAGATGCGCGTCGCCTCGTCTGGCCCCCGTCCCGAATTCGTGCCGAAGTTTGAGCCCATCGCGCTTGAGGACGATGACGATATTGCCGACATCGCCGACGAAGATGACGACGATGATCGCGACGAGGATGATGCCCGTGAGCGCGGTGGTCGCCGCGAAGA
Organism: Pseudomonadota bacterium; assembly: GCA_041184605.1. Taxonomy (GTDB): domain Bacteria; phylum Pseudomonadota; class Alphaproteobacteria; order Sphingomonadales; family Sphingomonadaceae; genus Novosphingobium. The sequence goes on along the minus strand of JBEGJL010000244.1, from coordinate 3,762 downwards.
TGGCGAAGGCCGCGGCAAGCGTCGTCGTCGCCGCCGCCGCCGTGGTGGCCGCGACCGCGAGGAAGGCGAAACCGCCGAAGGCGCCGATGCTGAAGAAAGCGAAGACGCTGGCGACAGCGACGAACAGGATCGTGAAGACGGTCCGGCTGGCGAAACGGACGAACAGCGCAAGCGCCGCCGCCGCCGCCGCCGTGGTGGTCGCGGGCGCAATGGAAATCGCGAAGAAAGCGGCGAGGCCGGCAACGAAGCTGAAGATGCGACCAATCAGGTCGATGCCGAACCCGTCGCAGCGCCAGCCGAAGTGGCCGAAGAAGCACCTGCCAAGCCCAAGCGCAGCCGCAAGAAGGCAGTGGCCGCTGAGCCGGAAGCCGAGGCTGCTCCCGCAGAAGTGGAAGTAGTGGCAGAGGAACCGGCGGCTAAGCCGAAGCGCACCCGCAAGAAGAAGGCTGATGAAGCTCCGGCTGACAGCGCGGCAGTAATAGGAGCGCCGGAAGCCGTTTCCGAAGAGGCTCCCGCCAAGCCCAAGCGGTCCCGCAAGAAGGCCGTCGCAGCCGAAGCAGAAGGACAAGGCGATGCGGCGATCTCCCCCGATGCGGACGGTGACGGCACCCCGCGCCGCGGCTGGTGGCAGCGCACCTTCGGCGAATAAGCAAGCCGACTGACATCCCCCGCCATGGCTGATCCGCGTCCCGCGCATCATTACCCAGGCGGGGGATTTCGCAACCCTCCGGGTAGCCCACCACGGCGGGCTACCCTGCGCGACATGCTTAAATTCCTGCTGCTCGACATGCGTCAGGCAAAACTGCCTCCCCTGCCACCGGGGTTGTCAACGCAGGGGCCGCTGGACCTGGCCAGCCTGCGGGAAAACGAAGTAGCCTGGCTGGGCCACGCCTGCTTCGCGCTCCGCATGGCCGGGAAGCTGGTGCTGACCGATCCATTCCTTGGCCGCACTGCCGGGCCGCTTGGCTTTGGCCCGAAGCGTTTCCTGCCTCCGGCTGTATCGGCCTCTGAACTGCCTCGGCTCGACCTGATTGTCATCAGCCACAATCACTACGACCACATCGATGCGGCCGCCTTGCGTGCCTATCGCTGGCGCGGGGAGACACCCGTGGTCTGCCCGCTCGGCGTCGGCAAGTTACTACGTCGGCTGGGCTATTCAATCGTCACAGAACTGGATTGGTGGCAGGAAAGCACCTTAGGTGATCTAACGGTCACTGCCCTGCCCGCTGTGCACTTTTCCGGCCGAGGGCTGTTTGATCGCAACCGGACACTGTGGGCGAGCCTGGCGATTGGCTCGCCGGAACGCAAAGTCTGGTTCGGTGGAGACACCGGCTACGGCGCGGTGTTCAGTGAGATCGGCGATCGCGCCGGGCCGTTCGATTTGGCCCTGGTGGGGATTGGGGCCTATGAACCTCGCATCGTGATGGAAGCAAGTCACGCGACCCCGGAAGAGGCAATCGCAATCGCCCGCGACATCCGCGCCCGCGCCGCAGTGGGGATGCACTGGGGCAGTATCATGCTGACCCCCGAAGATCCATTCGAAGCCCCTGAGCGATTCCACCAAGCTGCACAAGATCAGCAATATGGTGAAACGAACGCCTGGATCATGCAGGTTGGCGAAGTGCGGCCGTTCTAACGGTCAGACCTTGGTGGCCACGCCCCATTCCATCCATCCGGCAAACCGGGGCACCTTCGGCGCATATTGTGCACCCAGTGGATCAAGCGCGTAACCATTCGCGCCAATGGCCGGCCCAACCGGCCGGGTCAGGTGACACCCCCCGGCAATCCGTTTCCATATCGGTTCAATCCGCACCTGCCATCGCGCAACCTCGGCATCGGGGGCTGCGCCGTGCTCGGCAAATAACAGTCGGCCGCCGGGCTTCAGCACGCGCCGCATTTCGCGCAGGGTCTGGAGCGGATCCTGAACCGAGCAAAGCGTGAAGGTGCAAACAACCGAATCAAAGCTTTCATCTGCAAACGGGATAGCTTCACCGGTCCCATTGCGAATGTCATGCGCCCAGCCTTTGCGCGAGGCCTCAGCCCGGGCAAACTCCAGTCCCTTGGACGAGGGATCCACACCGGCATAGGAACTGATTCGCGCAGAGTCATAAAGGCGTTGGTTCAAACCACCGCCGCAGCCCAGTTCGAACACTGCGCCGGAAGCCAGGGGGACAACCTTTTCGCGCAGCTTCATAATGGCCGGCCCCGAACAGGCACACCGGATCAAACGTGGTACCACGTGTTCTTCATACCAATTGCCCAAGCCCATCACTGCCCCCTCTTCCCCTGGCCGGTTTGTCCAGCCATGATGGCACAATCTGATAAGGGGGAAAGCTACAATGCAGGTTTATCGCACACCGGACGATCGCTTCGATAACTTGCCCGATTTTCCCTATGTCCCCCGCTATCACACGCTGAAATCCGGTTTGCGCCTGCATTACATTGATGAGGGTCCCGCTGATGGTCGCCCTGTCCTGTTGCTGCATGGCGAACCGACCTGGTGCTACCTGTGGCGGCACATGATCCCGCTGCTGACTGCACAGGGTTACCGCGTGCTTGCCCCGGACCTGATCGGGTTTGGTCGGTCCGACAAGCCGTTAGGCCGCAACAGCTATTCCTATGCCGGACAAGTCGCCTGGATCCGCGAGTGGGTTGAGGCAATGGATCTCAAGGACGTTACCCTGGGCTGCCAGGACTGGGGATCGCTGATCGGGCTCAGGGTTGTCGCTGAATTGCCGGACCGGTTTGCCGCGATTGCCCTTTCCAACGGTGGCCTGCCCGACGGCCAGGAACCACCCCGAGCCTTTGCCATCTGGCGGGCCTTTGCCAAGTACAGCCCGCTGTTCCCCATCGGCGGGATCATCAAGCGCGGGATGAAGCGGGCGCTGACCGAAGCCGAAATCGCCGCCTATGACGCCCCCTTCCCGACCCGCGCGAGCAAGGCGGCTGCCCGCGCCTATCCGCCGCTGGTACCTTTCAAGGGCAATATCGCCGTGCCCGACCAGCTTCGTGCCTGGGAAGTTTTCCGCAAGTGGGAGAAGCCCTTTCTTTGCTGCTTCTCGGACAAGGATCCGATCACCCGCGGCGGTGACGCACTGTGGCTTGAGCGGGTGCCGGGTACGCGGGGTCTGCCGCATTGCACACTTAGCGGCGGGCACTTCATCCAGGAAGACGATCCCGCCGGCTTTGCAGCGGCAATCATGGCGGCCGCCGGGCATGGTTAACTAAGCGTTTGGATTTCAGTGGATTGAACTGGCTGCAATCCATTGTACCGATTGCCCCTGTGCATCGCAGTGCTATGTTCCGTCGCCATGGAACAACAGGCGCAGCTGAATACGGAAGGCGCGGTGCTGCCGGAGCTTACGGCCAAGCAGCGCGAGGTCATGGCTCTGGTGGCGGACAATCGCACCAGCAAGGAAATCGCTGGCCTGCTAGGCATCTCGGAATCCGCGGTGAACCAGCGGATTGAAATGATCCGGTCGCGCCTTGGTGGCATCCCGCGGGGCGAGATTGCGCGGCTCTATCGCCAGCAATTTGTGCGGCAACAAACGATTGCTGCATCTGCAGCATCAACATATGAAAAAATTCAGGTTCATTCAGCCGCTTATTCGGGCCAAGAGGCAATCGTGGAGGGTCCTTCAGGCAAAGCTGCTGCCCCAATGCAGTCCGGCCAGCCTGGATCAGGGTCGCAACCTTCCCATCCGCTCCTCCCGGCCTGGTTAGCCTGGCTCGGCCGGGAGGAGCTTTTCGGCTCCACAGTTC
>JBEGJL010000243.1:0-5993 GCA_041184605.1 Pseudomonadota bacterium | reverse complement strand
CCACATGTTGAGCGCGGCCGAACCGCCAGCGCCCACCGCGATGCAGAGAATGGCGGTAAAGCCCAGCACCGGGTTGACCGGAACCGGCGCTGCCAACAGGCCGCATAGGCCGGTGAAGATCACCAGGCTCATCACGCGCGGCTTGGTCAGCGCGAAGAAATCGCGCCAGTCGGTCGGCAGGGCCGGTGCAGTTTGGCTGGCGGCAGTCATGATCGCTCGCGCCTATAGTCGCCAGTCAGAGTCGCTTCAACCAATCGATGAGCAGGGCGTTCACTTCTTCGGGCCGCTCCTGCTGCGTCCAGTGACCGACACCCTCAAGGACATGACCTTCGACCTTTGGGGCGAACATCCGCATCATCGCCACCGGATCGGCCACGGCCCCGAACAGGGTGGTCGCCGGGTCGCGGGTTCCGCCGATGAACAGGCAGGGCTGCTCCAGCTGTTTGCCCTGCCAGGCTTTTAGCCATTCGTAATCAAGCTCGTGGTTACGATAGCGGTTTAGCGGGCCGCGGAAGCCCGAAGCCTTGAATTCGGCTTCGTAGTAATCAAGGTCAGTCTCGCTCAGCCATGGAACCGGCTGCGGGTCGGGCAGGCCTTCCAGGAACGTCGCGCCATAGGGCTTGTCCCAGTAGGTGCCGGGCGGCACGTCGCCCGAGATCGAATACATCATCCGAGCCACGAAATCGCGCGGGTCCGCCTCGGCCTCGGCTTCCGCCACGCCGGGTTCCTGAAAGTACTCCTGGTAGAAGAACCGTCCCTGGCTGGTGAAGTGCTCATGGAACACCTCAGTGAACGGACGCATTGGCGCGCCAGAAAAGGGCACAGACAGACCGGCCACGGCGCTGATCCGGTCGGGGTTGGTAAAGGCGGTGTTCCAGACAATCGGCGCGCCCCAATCGTGTCCGATCAGGACCACGCGCTGGTCAGGAGCGAGGGCATCCGCCAGCCCGATCAGGTCTGCCGCGATCATCTGGAGGGTATAGGCCTCAACCGGTTGCGGCTTGTCCGAGCCCCCATAGCCGCGCACGTCGATGGCGCAGGCGGTGTAACCCGCGGCGGCCACCGGCTCCAGTTGATGGCGCCATGAATACCAGCTTTCCGGAAATCCATGAACCATGATGGCCAGCGGCGCGGTGCCGGCGGCTGGGCCCGCAATCGCGCAGCGCAAACTGACTTCGCCGCAATTGACCATCCGGAATTCAGGCATCGTATTGCTCCAAAGAAAACGCCCCGGACCTTGCGGGCCGGGGCGGATTCTGTCCAGTCGGTTCGGACGGACCGGGTCTTAGTGGTGACCCTTGTCCTCGATCACCGGCAGGGTTTCGAACTGGTGGAACGGCGGCGGGCTGGACAGGGTCCATTCCAGCGTCGTGGCACCTTCGCCCCAGTAGTTGTCAGCAGCCTTCTTGCCCATGGTGAAGGCATAGATGATGTTGACGAACCAGATCACCAGCGAGCTCGCCATGATGACGTAGCCGATCGAGGAGACATAGTTCCAGTAGGCGTAGGCTTCCGTGTAGTCCGGATAACGGCGTGGCATCCCCTGCAGACCCAGGAAGTGCTGCGGGAAGAAGATGGTGTTCACGCCGACGAAGAACACCCAGAAGTGCAGGTGCGACAGGAATTCGGAGTGCATCCGGCCGCTCATCTTCGGGAACCAGTAATAGAACCCGGCGAAGAGCGCGGTCACCGCACCCAGCGACAGCACATAGTGGAAGTGCGCCACCACATAGTAGGTGTCATGCAGGACGTCGTCCACGCCGCCATTGGCCAGGACCACGCCGGTCACGCCGCCAACGGTGAACAGGAAGATGAAGCCCATCGCCCAGACCAGCGGCGACTTGAACTCAAGGCTGCCGCCCCACATCGTCGCGATCCAGCTGAAGATCTTGATGCCGGTCGGCACCGCGATCACCATGGTCGCAAGGGTGAAGTAAAGCTTCGTGTTCACGCTCATGCCGGTGGTGTACATGTGGTGCGCCCAGACGACGAACCCGACCACACCGATCGCGACCATGGCGTATGCCATGCCGAGGTAGCCGAACACCGGCTTCTTCGAGAAGGTCGAGACGATCTGGCTGATGATGCCGAAGCCGGGCAGAATCATGATGTACACTTCGGGGTGGCCGAAGAACCAGAACAGGTGCTGGTAAAGCACCGGGTCACCGCCACCAGCCGGATCGAAGAAGGTCGTGCCGAAGTTGCGGTCGGTGATCAGCATGGTGATCGCGGCAGCAAGAACCGGCAGGGCCAGCAGCAGCAGGAAGGCGGTAACCAGCACCGACCAGACGAACAGCGGCATCTTGTGCAGGGTCATGCCCGGAGCGCGCATGTTGAAGATGGTGGTGATGAAGTTGATCGCGCCCATGATCGAGGCGGCACCGGCCAGGTGGAGTGAAAAGATCGCAAAGTCGACCGCCGGACCGGTCGAGCCATAGGTCGACAGCGGCGCATAAGCCGTCCAGCCGATCCCGGCGCCGATCCCCGTGCCGCCCGGCACGAAGGCCGACATCAGCAGCGAGCAGAAGCCCGCCACAGTCAGCCAGAACGAGATGTTGTTCATCCGCGGGAAGGCCATGTCCGGCGCGCCGATCATGATCGGAATGAACCAGTTGCCGAAACCGCCGATGATCGCCGGCATGACCATGAAGAACACCATGATCAGGCCGTGCGCGGTGATCAGCACGTTCCACATGTGGAGCGCCTGGTCAAAGCTGGGATTGGCTTCGCCAAACCAGCGGGCAAAGGTATCAAGGTACTGGATCCCGGGATGGGCCAGTTCAAGGCGCATCATGCCCGAGAAGGCACCGCCAACGATCCCCGCGAAGATCGCGAAGATCAGGTACAGCGTCCCGATATCCTTGTGGTTGGTCGACATGAACCAGCGGGCAAAGAAGCCCGGCTTGTGGTCATGATCGTGATGGGCCCCTTCGTCGTGGGCCTGGAAGTGTTCGGCGGTGGTAGCCATGATGGAACCCTTGTCCTTCTAAATCTGGCTTAAGCGGCCGGGGCCGGCGAAGCAGCCGGAGCGGCAGCAGGCGCGTCAGCAGCAGCGGGCGCGGCGGCAGGAGCTGCGGCGGGTGCAGCAGGGGCTTCAGGCAGACCATCGATCTTGCCACCAGCCTGGGTCATGACCCACGCATTGTACTTCGGACGCGGCAGGGCCTCGACCACGATCGGCATGTAGCCGTGGCGGGCACCGCAGAGTTCCGAGCACTGACCGTAATACACGCCCGGCTCCTTGATGAAGAGCACCTTCTCGTTGATCCGACCCGGAACGGCGTCCAGCTTTGACCACAGCGACGGGACGGCGAACGAATGGATCACGTCTGCGGCAGTAACCTGCAAGCGGATCGGTTCACCAGCCGGAACAACCATGCGGAAGTCGGCAGCCAGGTGGCCCGGTTCCCCGCGCTTCTTGGCTTCTTCATCTGGCAGCATGTTCGAAATGACTTCGAAGCCACCATTGTCCGGATAGCTATAGGTCCAGAACCACTGGTTGCCCGTGGCCTTGATGGTCACAGCCTTGGCCGGGGCCGGCTTGTACTGCTTGGCAATCAGGGTGACCGAGGGCACGGCGATCGCGACCAGGATCAAAATCGGCACGCCGGTCCAGATCACTTCGAGCACGGTGTTGTGGCTGGTCTTCGACGCCACCGGATTGGCGCGGCGATTGAAGCGGGCGATGACCCACAGCAGCAGACCCAGCACGAACAACGAGATCACTGTGATGATCGGCAGCAGGAAGGCATCATGCATCCAGCGGGCATATTCACCGGTGGGCGAATACTGATCCTGAAGGTGGATCGCACCGGCCACCGGCATCCCCTTGCCCGGGGTCGGCGCCATTGGCGTGTATCCGCCAGGAGCGACCTGGAAGCGCGGATCGTTAGGATCGACCTTCGGCGCTTCCGGAGCAGGTGCGGCAACAACCGCAGGAGCGGCAGCGGCAGGGGTTGCAACGGCTGCGGCAGCCGGAGCAGCCGAAGCCTCAGCAGCGGGCGCCGAAGCGGCAACAGCCGGGACAGCCATTGCTGCTTGTGGCAGTGCAACCAGAGCCAGGGAGAGACCGATTGCCTTGATCGCATGTCCCGCGGCGCGGGCAGTTCGAGCCAGTATCATCGTAGCGCTACTTTCGCTTTCCTTTGCGGCAAGAGCAGGGCCAAGCCCATCTCCCGCCCCCATGGGAGTCAGATTTGCTGGGGCCTATACGCGCGCTTGCGGGGCACCTCAAGCGCCTCTAGGGGATATTTTTAAACACCCTCGCTACCAACCCGGCCCTTTGGCCATGGCCGCAGCGAATTAATCTGATGAAGGACGATTTTTTTCATGCAGGATGAAGATGTTCTGGCGGAATTTCGTGCCAGCAAGGCGTTGCTTGAAGGGCATTTCCTGCTGTCATCGGGCCGCCATAGCGCACATTACCTGCAGTGCGCGCGGGTCTTGATGGACCCGGCGCGGGCTGCGCGGCTGGCGATTGCGCTGGCCCAGCGAATCCCGCGTGAGCTGCGCAAGGACATCGTCAAAGTCGTCTCTCCGGCGATGGGCGGCGTGATCATCGGTCACGAAATGGGCCGCGCGCTCGAGGTTGAAGCGATCTTTGTCGAACGCCCCACCGGGACCTTCGAAGTACGCCGCGGCTTCACCATTGAGCCGGGTGAGAAAGTGCTACTGGTTGAAGACGTCGTGACAACGGGTCTATCCAGCCGCGAGGCGATGGACTGTGTGCGTGAAGCCGGTGGTGAAGTCATCGCCGCAGCGGCGCTGGTCGACCGTTCTGCCGGGTCGGTCGATCTTGGCGTGCCATTTTTCCCTTTGATTGCCATCAACTTCCCCACCTATGCGCCGGATGAACTGCCGCCCGAACTGGCGGCCACTCCGGCGATCAAACCGGGGAGCCGCGCAAAGCCGTGAGTGTTGGGCCGTGATACCGCATCGCCTGCGCCTTGGGGTAAACATCGACCACGTTGCGACCGTGCGCAACGCGCGCGGTGGCGTGCATCCCGATCCCGTCCGGGCTGCCGAAATTGTCGCCGCCTGCGGGGGTGACGGGATTACCGTGCACCTGCGCGAGGATCGGCGCCACATTCGGGACGATGATCTGGCGCGCATTCACGTCGCAACCGGCCTGCCGCTCAACCTTGAGATGGCGGCCACCGACGAGATGCTGGAAATCGCGCTGCGCCACAAGCCGCACGCCGCCTGCATCGTGCCCGAGCGGCGTGAGGAACGGACCACCGAGGGCGGGCTTGACGCCGCGGGCCAGCACAATCGCCTGGTCCCGATCGTCAGCCGCCTGCGCGATGCGGGCATTCGGGTCAGCCTGTTCATCGGCCCGGACGAGCGCCAGATTGAAGCGGCGATCAAACTGGGCGCGCCGGTGGTGGAACTGCATACCGGCGACTATGCCCATGCCGAGGGCGATGCCCGCGCGGCGGAACTCAAGCAACTGACCGACATGGCCGCGCTTGCCGCCAAAAACGGCATTGAGCCCCATGCCGGGCACGGCCTGACTTACGACAACGTCCAGCCCATCGCCGCGATCCCCCAGATCGCGGAGCTAAACATCGGGCACTACCTGATCGGTGAGGCAATCTTTGTCGGCCTTGAAGCCAGCGTCCGTCGGATGCGCGAACTGATGGATGCGGCGCGTTGATCATCGCCATCGGTTCTGACTTGTGCAACATCGAGCGGATCCAGAATTCGCTGAACCGCTTTGGCGAGCGTTTCGAACAACGGGTGTTTACCGATATCGAACGGGCCAAGGGCAATTCCCGCCCCTTCACCAAGGCCGGCACTCTGGCCAAGCGCTTTGCCGCCAAGGAGGCTTTTTCCAAGGCTGTGGGCACCGGGTTCAAGCGCGGCGTGTTCATGAAGGACATCGGGGTGGTCAATGCCCGATCCGGCGCGCCGACCCTGGCGCTGAGCGGCGGGGCAGCGGAACGACTTGCCGCGATCACTCCCGAAGGCCATGAAGCCGTGGTACACCTGAC
>JBEGJL010000242.1:0-7023 GCA_041184605.1 Pseudomonadota bacterium | reverse complement strand
CACCTGCCACGAACGCGCCCGCCGCTGCGGGAACGCCCACTCCGCTGCCACCCTCCGAACCCGGTTCGCTTCATGCGCTGGTGCTCCAGTCGCTGGACGATGACCAGGCGCTGGAAATCGTCTCGATTCCGCTTGAGGGCAAAAGCTCGATCGCCGATCACATGGTGATCGCCAGCGGCCGGTCGACCCGTCAGGTTGCCGCCATGGCGCAAAAACTGGCTGAACGGATCAAGCAGGGCGGTTTTGGCCATGTCCGGATCGAAGGGCTCCCGGCGGCTGACTGGGTGCTGATCGATGCGGGCGACGTGGTGGTCCACCTGTTCCGCCCCGAAGTGCGCAGCTTCTATAACCTTGAGCGGATGTGGGCCTTCGGGGATTCAGGCGCAGCCTGAACCTTGCGCCATGCGGTTGCACGTCATTGCCCGCGGCAAGATCGCCCGCTCGCCCGAGGCTGAGCTGGTCGCCCGCTATATGAAGCGGATCACCTGGCCGGTGGTCCAAACCGAGCTACCCGATACGGGCGGCACGATCCCCGCTCCGCTGACCCCGGCCCGCGAAGTCCTGCTTGATGAACGCGGCAAGCAGCTGTCCTCCGAAGAATTTGCTGTGCTCTTGGGGCGCTGGCGCGATGATGGCGTGCGCGAGGCGCGTTTCCTGATCGGCGCTGCCGACGGCCATGGCGATACGGCACGGAAGGAGGCCGATCTCCTGCTCGGGTTCGGCCCGATGACCTGGCCGCATTTGATGGTCCGGGCCATGCTGGCCGAACAATTATGGCGCGCCACCAGCATTCTGGCTGGTCATCCCTATCACCGTTCGGGATAAGGCGCGCGATGCCGCCTGCAAAACCCATCTGGATCATGCCCTTACTGGCCCTGGCCGCGCTGGGCGGAGCATCGGCGCAGGTGCCGCCAAGCGATCCCGCCCAATTGCAACGCGCGCTGGCCGATGCCCGTGCGGCCGGCGCAGCGGCCGGTCGCCGCGCGGCAGAGCTTGAAGCGCAGGCCAGCACCGCCAACGCCGCCGTTGAAAGAACCGCGCGCGAAGCCGCCAGCATCGCCGCGCGGATCCAGCAGGCCGAAGCAGGAATCGTTGCCAACGAAGCCCGCGCCGCGCTGATCGAGCGGGATCGCGCCCAGCTCCGCGCCCGGCTGGCCCAACGCCAGCAGCCGCTGGTCCGGTTGACGGCCGCCTTGCAGCGGCTTGCCCGGCGGCCGGCCGGGCTGGCCCTGCTTCGCCCGGGTTCGCTGCACGATACGGTCTATCTGCGGGCCTCGCTCGAAGCCATGCTGCCCGAGGTCAAGCGGCGCACGGCTGATCTGCGTGCCGAGCTCGATCGCAGCCGCGCCTTGCAGGCGCAGGCGCGCGCCAATTCCGCAGGCCTGCGCCAGGCGCAGCGCGACCTTGCAGCGCGCCGTCAGGCTCTGGCCGCGCTCGAAAGCCGCCAGCGGCTGGAGGCACGCACCGCCGGGGGGCTCGCGGCGCGCGAGGCCGAACGGGCCCTGGCCCTTGCTGAACAGACGCGCGATCTGAACGGACTGGTGGGCCAGCTTGATGAAGCGAGCCGCCGCCGGGCTGCACTGGCTGCGCTGCCCGGTCCGATCCTACGCCCCGCGGTGCCGGGGGCCGCGGTGGTCACCACGGATGCACTGGCCAGTACCGCGCCGACATTACGCCTTGCGGGGTTCAACCTGCCTTTGGCCGGGCAGGTCGTGGCGGGATTTGGCACGGCAAGACCGGGCCAGCCGCGTTCGCGCGGGATAACGCTGCTGGCGCGGCCTGCCGCCCAGGTGGTCGCCCCGGCCGCAGGCCGGGTGGTCTTTGCCGGCGCCTATCGCGGCTATGGGCAGATCGTGATTATCGAGCATCCCGGCGGTTGGACCTCGCTGGTCACCGGCATGACTTCGCTGGACGTTGAAGTGGGGGATCGGCTCGTCTCTGGCTCACCGTTGGGTATTACCGGACCCGGGCAGCCCTTGGTCACGCTGGAACTGCGCAAGGATGGCCAGCCGGTCAATCCGCTGGATCAGCTGGGCCGATGAAACAATCGGGATGCAGCGCCATCTGGCGTTAAGGTGCTGTAGCGGATAGAACGCAATGCAATCGACAGGCGAAAGGCCGTTACGCGAATGAAGCTTGCCAACCTTACCCGCGCTGCGCTGCTGGTCAGCGCCGTTGCCCTCTTGCCGGCAACCACGGCGGGCCTTGCCGCAGTGGAAGGGCGGTCGACTGCCCAGTTCAACCGGCTGTTCACGGTCTATCAGATCGTCAAGGCGCAGTATGTCGAATCGGTCGATGACGACAAACTGATTACTGGGGCGATCGACGGCATGTTGGCCTCGCTCGATCCGCACTCCAGCTATGTCGAGGGGTCCTCGCTTCAGCGGCTGACCAACATGATCGATGGCAACTATTCGGGGCTTGGCCTCAGCGTCGGCATGGATGACGATGCCGTCCGCGTGATCGCGCCGATGAAGGGCAGCCCGGCGGAGAAGGCCGGGGTGAAGGCCGGGGACTATATCACCCACCTTGATGGCAAGCTGATCTATGGGATCGACCTGGATGAGGCCGTTGCCCGGATGCGCGGTGAGGCGGGAACCACGATCCGCCTGACCCTGTTCCGCGAGGGCCGCAATGGCACCTTCGATGTCACCGTCACCCGCGGGGTGATCGATCTTGAGCCCGTGACCTGGAAGCTTGAAAAGGACGTCGGCGTGATCTCGGTCAACGAATTCTCGCGCGATGTTGGGGTCGACGTTGGCCGGGGCATTGCCGATCTCAAGCGGCAGGCTGGTGGCAAGCTGACCGGGCTGGTGCTGGACCTGCGGCAGAACCCGGGCGGTTCGCTCGATGAAGCCGTGGCCCTGTCGGACCTGTTCCTGACCAAGGGCGATATCGTCTCGCAGCGCGGCCGCAATCCGCGCGACAACGAATTCTACCGCGCCGAAGAGATGATCCCGGGCGATGCGGCCAAGGGCATGCCGGTGATCGTGCTGATCGATGCCGGTTCGGCCTCGGCCTCGGAAATCGTCGCCGGGGCGTTGCAGGACCAGAAGCGCGCACTGATCATGGGCGAACGCAGCTTTGGCAAGGGCAGTGTCCAGTCGCTGTTCGAACTCGACAAGACCCGCGCGATCAAGCTGACCACGGCGCGGTATTACACGCCCTTGGGCCGCTCGGTGCAGGAAGGCGGGATCGAACCCGATATCCGCGTGCCCCAGCTGTCCGACCCCGATGCCCAGCGCCGCGCCCAGCTGACCATGCGCGAAAGCGACCTGCGCCGCCACCTCGTCAACGAACTTGGCGTGGCGGACAAGCAGCTCGAAACCGACCGCCAGGACGATCCGCGTTTCAAGGCGACGCCGGAAGAACTGAAGGCCAAGGGCATCACCGACTTCCAGCTCTACTACGCGCTCGAAACCCTGCGGCGTGGCGGCCGGGCCGCCATGGCATTGAAGGGGAAGTAATGCGATGAAGCTTTCGGCACGGGGGCTCGCCCTGGCGATTCCGGTTGGCTTGCTGGGCGGGGCCTATATTTCGCAGTACGTGTTCGGGCTCTACCCGTGCGAGATGTGCTGGTGGCAGCGCTATCCGCACTTTGCTGCCGTGGTGCTGGCCCTCGCTGCCCTGGTGCAACCGCGCCAGAAGCTGTGGCCTGCGCTGGCCGGTCTGGCGGTTCTGGCTTCGGGCCTGATCGGGGCCTTCCATGCCGGGGTTGAATACCACTGGTGGGAAGGCATCACCGGCTGCGCCACCACAGCAAAGACTGGCGGCGATCCGCTCGCCGCAATCCTCAACGCGCCGATCGTTCGCTGTGATGTCCCGGCCTGGACCCTGTTCGGAATCTCGCTCGCCGGCTTCAACTTCCTGATCTCGACCGCCGGGTCGCTGGCAGTTTTTGTCCTGTTGCGCCGCGAAGGAGCCAAGGCATGAGCGATATTGCCCGCATGTTGCGCGTTGACCAGGCCGGTGAATATGGCGCTACGCGGATTTACGCCGGGCAGCTCGCCGTCATGGGTGACCGCGCCCCGCACGTGGGCGAAATCGCCCACATGGCGGAGCAGGAAGACGCGCATCGCCAGAAGTTCGACGCGCTCATCGCCAAGCGCGGAGTCCGCCCGACAGCGCTGCAGCCGGTCTGGAGCGTGGCAGGCTACGCTCTCGGCGCAGCGACCGCCCTGATCGGACCCAAGGCTGCCATGGCCTGTACCGCCGCGATCGAGACCGAGATCGACCGGCATTATACTCAGCAGCTTGAAGAACTGGGCGACGAAGATCCTGAACTGGCTGCGATGATCCGCGAATTTCGGGACGACGAGCGCGCACACAAGGAGGCCGCGATCGCTGCGGGTGCGGAACAGGCCCCGGCCTATCCGCTGCTTTCCGGCGCGATCCGGCTGGGCTGCCGGCTGGCCATCCGCCTGTCCGAGCGGATCTGACGACCAATTGAGGCCACAATTGACCGGGCGCAAGGAACCGCGCCGCTTAAGCTGTCATTCAGCGCACAAGGCCCCTATATCGGGACAACCGCGCCAAGGAGATGACCCATGCGCCGCCTGATGATTGCCGCCCCGCTGCTGTTCGCCGCTCCCGCTCTGGCGCAGGAAGCGCCCGAGCCCAAGGTCAACCAGCTGATCATCTACGGCAATGACGAATGCCCGGTCTCGGCCGATGACACGATCACCGTCTGCGCGCGCAAGGCCGAGGCCGAACGCTTCCGCATCCCGCAGATCCTGCGCAAGTCAAGCTCGCCCCAGAACGAGGCCTGGAACAACAAAGTCCTGGCCTATGAGCGCGTCAACAAGACCGGCACGATGAGCTGTTCGCCGGTCGGCGCCGGTGGCTGGACCGGCTGCGCGGGTCAACTGATCGATGCCGCCTATGCCGAAAAGCAGAGCGACGAGGGCCTGCGCTTTGGCCAGTTGATTGCCGAGGAACGGGCCAAGCGGCTGTCGACCATCGACAAGGACGCGGCCAAGACCCAGAGCGAGGTTGAAAAGCTCGAAGATCAGATGGAGGCCCGCCGCAAGGCCGAGGAAGAGGCCGCCGCCAAGAAGCCTGAAGGCGGCAACTGAGCGCTACTTGCGCGGCACCTGCGCCACTTCGGCCAGCCAGACATCCGCCAGCCCGTCGCTCGGCGCGCGCCAGTCGCCCCGCGGGCTCAGGCTGCCGCCCGATGATACCTTGGGCCCATTGGGGATCGCGCTGCGCTTGAACTGGCTGGTGGCGAAGAACCGCCGCACGAAGTTTTCCAGCCAGCGCCGGATTTCCGCCAGCGTGTAGTCTTCCTTGCGCTCTTCCGGGAACCCGAAGGGCCAGCGCCCGGTCCCGTCCTTGCGCCAGGCGTGCCAGGCGAGGAACGCGATCTTGGCCGGGGTCAGCGCCTGGCGCAGGGTATAGAACAGGAAGAAATCATTGAGCGCATAGGGCCCCACCGCGGCCTCGGTGCTCTGGATTGCGCCTTCGGCATCGGCCGGAACCAGCTCGGGCGAAATCTCCTGGTCGAGGATCGCGGTCAGCACCGCATCGGTCGCGGCATCGAATTGCTCGCTCTCCACCGTCCAGCGGATCAGGTATTGGATCAGCGTCTTGGGCACGCCGCAGTTGATGGCGTAGTGGCTCATGTGATCGCCCACGCCATAGGTGCACCAGCCCAGCGCCAGTTCTGAGAGGTCACCCGTGCCGACCACGAAGCCGTGGTGGTGGTTGGCAAGGCGGAACAGGTAATCGGTGCGCAGGCCGGCCTGGACGTTTTCGAAGGTCACGTCATAGACCTTCTCGCCCGCCGCGAAGGGGTGTTCAATGTCCTTAAGCAGCTGTTCCGCCGCCGGACGGATGTCGATCTCTTCCGCGGTGATGCCCAGTGCCTCCATGAGCTTCCAGGCATTGGCCTTGGTGCCGTCGCTGGTCGCAAAACCGGGCATGGTATAGCCGCGGATCGTGGTGCGCGGCAGGCCAAGCCGGTCGCAGGCTTTGGCGGCCACGATCAGCGCATGGGTCGAATCGAGCCCCCCCGAAATGCCGATCACCAGGCACTTGGCCTTGGTCGCATCCATCCGCCTGACCAGCCCGTCGACCTGGATGTTGAAGGCTTCATAGCAATCCTGCGCCAGCCGTTCGGCGCGGTGCGGCACATAAGGGAAGCGGCGCAGCGCCCGGCGCAGACCGACATCCTTCTCGTGCAGCGGCAGGGCGAAATCGATCCGGCGAAAATCCCGTTCCGGGTGCCCGGCGGCAACGGCAGCATCGTTGAACGAGCCGGTCCGCATCCGCTCCAGCCGCAAGCGTTGCACATCCACGTCGGCAATTGCGAGCTGCGGCTTGCGGCTGAACCGTTCCGACCGCGCGATTTCCTCACCCAGCTCGTAAATCGATCCCTGCCCATCCCAGGCCAGGTCAGTCGTGCTCTCGCCCGCTCCGGCGGCGGCATAGACATAGGCCGCCGCGCAGCGCATCGACTGGGCCGCGACCAGCGTTGCCCGCTCATCCGCCTTGCCGACGGTGATATTGGAGGCGGAGAGGTTGCACAGCACCGTCGCCCCCGCCAGCGCACCCTTGATCGAGGGCGGCTGGGGCACCCACATGTCCTCGCAGATCTCGAGGTGGAAGGTGAAGTCCGGCAGGTTGGCGGCGCGGAACAGCAGGTCGGTGCCGAATGGCACTTCAACCCCGCCCAGTTCGATCGTCTCACCGGTGATGCCCGCGCCCTGCGCGAACCAGCGCTTTTCGTAATACTCACGATAATTGGGCAGGAAGCTTTTCGGCACGACGCCCAGCACCCGCCCCTGTGTGACTGTCGCCGCGCAATTGTAAAGCCGGCCATTGCGCACCAGCGGCAGGCCCACCACCATTACGGCGCGCATCCGCTCACTGGCGGTGACAATGCTGGCGAGCGCCGCCTTGGCCGAATCGAGCAGGGCCTGCTGGGTCAGCAGATCGTCAATTGCATAGGCAGTCAGGCACAGCTCGGGAAAGACCACCAGGTCCACCCCTTCGCGCTCCGCCTGCCGGGCCACTTCCAGC
>JBEGJL010000241.1:0-3661 GCA_041184605.1 Pseudomonadota bacterium | reverse complement strand
GCGGTCCTGATCAACGCTGCCGGTGCCTGGGCTGACCCGGTTGCGCAGATGTGCGGGGTTCGCCCGCTGGGCATTCAACCCTATCGCCGGACCGTCGCGCAGTTGCAGCTGGCCAAGGGGCCACCGGCTGATTTGCCATTGGTGCTGGGAATCGACGGGCTGTTCTATTTCAAGCCTGAAGCGGGTCGGCTCTGGCTGAGCCCGCATGATGAAACGCCCAGCCCGCCCTGCGATGCCGCGGCGGAGGAGCTGGACGTCGCGCTCGCGATTGACCGGTTTGAGCACGTGGTGGATTGGCCCGTTACCCGGATCGAGCATCGCTGGGCTGGCCTGCGGTCCTTCGCGCGTGATCGGTTGCCGGTCTATGGCTTCGATCCGCTTGCCGATGGCTTCTTCTGGTTTGCGGGTCAGGGCGGGTTCGGCATCCAAACCGCGCCCGCGGCTGCCGACGTGGCCTGTGGGTTGCTGTTGGGCGATCCTGCCGGGGTGGTCGACCCGCAGCCCTATGATCCAAAACGGTTTTACTAGCGAATCACGGGTTTTCCGCTAGCCTGCCTTGGTCGTCGCAAACCAGGGAGGAATACCCGCATGGCTCACCGTTTCG
Organism: Pseudomonadota bacterium; assembly: GCA_041184605.1. Lineage (GTDB taxonomy): Bacteria > Pseudomonadota > Alphaproteobacteria > Sphingomonadales > Sphingomonadaceae > Novosphingobium. Next base: position 3,057 of record JBEGJL010000241.1, on the reverse strand, counting down.
AAATCCGCCAGAACAAGGCTGGCGAATATGTCGCCTATTTCTGCTACAACGCGGAAACGATCTTCTGGACTGAAGGCTATAGCAGCAAGGCGAGTGCCAAGAACGCGATCGCCTCGATCAAGAGCAATGGGCCGGATGCCGAGGTGGTCGACAAGACCCTAAGCTAGGGCTGGTTGCCAGCCAGCGCTGCGTCGCTCGCCAGCCGGTCGGCCCGCTCGTTCTCGGGATGGCCATCGTGGCCCTTCACCCAGATCCAGTCGATCCGGTGGCGGCGGCGCGATTCAAGGAGCTGTTGCCAGAGATCGGCGTTGAGTACCGGCTTTTTCTGGGAATTGATCCAGCCGTTCTTCTGCCAGCCGAAGATCCACTTGGTGATCCCGTCGATCACATAGCGGCTGTCGGTATGCAGCGCGACGTGGCAGGGTTCCTTCAGTGCATCAAGCGCGCGGATCACTGCGGTCAGTTCCATCCGGTTGTTGGTTGTCTGGGGCTCGTGGCCGGACAGTTCCCTTTCGTGCTGCCCCATGCGCAGGACCACGCCCCAGCCGCCGGGGCCGGGGTTGCCCTTGCAGGCGCCATCAGTGAAGGCCTCGATCCGCTTCATGCGGCGGCGAAGATACCGGCATTGGCGGGATCTGCATAGAATTCCAGCCGCCGCGCATAGGCGAGCGGATCCTTGCGGGTGACCAGCGCATCGGCCGGAGTGTTCACCCAGTCCCAGGCGCGGGTCAGGGCAAACCGCAGGCAAGCCCCCCGCGCGAGCAAAGGCAATGCGGCGCGTTCTTCGCGCGAGAGCGGCCGGATTTCTTCGTACCCGGCGATCAAGGCTGCGGAGAGCGCAGGATCGAACATCTTGCCATCGTTTGAAAAGCACCAGGCTGCATGGGTTACGGCCAGATCATAGGCAAACAGGTCAGTGCAGGCGAAGTAGAAGTCGATCAGGCCGGTGACCTCATCGCCCAGCATCAGGACATTGTCCGGGAACAGGTCGGCGTGGATCGTCCCGCGCGGCAGGTCTTCAGGCCACTGCGCGATCGTTTTCGGCAACTCGCGAGCCACAAGATCGGCAAAGGCAGGATCGATTTCAGCCAGACCATGCGGGCCGCATTCCTCTGCCAACCGCTGCCACTCGGCGCGGCCCATCGCATTTTCGCGCTGGCCCGGGAAATCCGCCGCAGCCAGTTGCATCTGGGCCAGCGCCCGCCCGACAGCATGCGCCTGGCCGGGAGTGGGCGCACTCACCGATACGCCCGGCAGGAATTCGATCAAGGCCACCGCCTTGCCATCGAGCAGGCGATAGAGGTTGCCCTGCCGGTCATGGATCGTGCGCGGCACGGGGCAGCCCCTGGCCGAGAGGTGATCCAGCAGCGAGAGGAAGAATGGCAGGTCTTCCACCTCGATCCTGAACTCGTACATCGTCAGGATGAAGCGGGCGCCGCTGCCATCTTTGCCGGTCGTCTCGACCAGCCAGTTGCTGTTCGAAATCCCCTCGGCAATGCCCTTGACCGAAGTCAGCTCGCCAACATCGAATTCTCCGACCAGCTGGCCGAGCACTTCCGCCCCAAGGTGCGTGTAGACTGCCATGCCGGGGCTTATTCCGCCAATTGCCGTGGCAGTTTGAACACGATCTTTTCTTCGGCGGTGACGACCTGTTCGACCTCAACCGCGCGGAACTCACCGATCCGGTCAATCACTTCCTGGACCAGCGTTTCCGGTGCCGAAGCGCCAGCCGTCAGCCCCATGGTGGTTACCCCGTCGAACCAGGCTTCATCAATTTCGCTGCCCCGCTGGATCAGACGGCCATCAGCGCCGCACCGCTGCGCAACCTCAACCAGCCGGAGCGAGTTCGAACTGTTGGGCGCGCCGATCACCAGCACCAGCTGGCATTCTTCGGCGATGGCCTTCACGGCCGCCTGCCGGTTGGACGTGGCATAACAAATATCCTCGGCCTTGGGGCCGGAGATGGCCGGGAAACGATCCCGCAAAGCGGTCACGATTTCCGCCGTGTCATCAACCGAAAGCGTAGTCTGGGTGAGGTAAGACAGCGCCGCGTCCGGACCGAAATCCAGACTGGCCACGTCTTCCAGTGTCTCGACCAGCGTAATCGTGCCTTCGGGCACCTGTCCGAAAGTGCCGATTACCTCAGGATGCCCCTTGTGGCCGATGAAAACGATATGGCGGCCGGCTTCGATCTGGCGTTCGGCCTGGCGATGAACCTTGCTGACCAGCGGACAGGTGGCATCCAGCCAGTCCAGCCCGCGCTCGGTTGCGGTGGCGGGTACCGATTTCGGAACTCCGTGCGCGCTGAACACGACCGGGGCCCCATCGGGCACCTCTTCCAGTTCCTCAACGAAAACCGCGCCCTTGGCGCGCAGGCCGTCCACGACAAAGCGGTTATGCACGATCTCGTGCCGGACATAGACCGGGGCACCATACCGCGTCAGGGCGCGCTCGACGATCTCGATCGCGCGGTCGACCCCGGCGCAGAAGCCACGCGGGGCTGCCAAAAGGAGACGAAGTGCAGGTTTGTCAGCTGGCTGAAAGGGCGCGTTCATGTTCGTCCCCCTAGCGTTTTGGCAATCACGCCGCTAGGGCAAGTTCTGCCCATGGACAGGAACCTGCCAGAATGACGCCTCGTACCCGCCTGATCGCTGCCCTTACCCTTGCCGCCGCCCTTGCGGGCTGCCGCGGCGCCGGCGACCTGGTGGTGGATGAAGGTGTGGGTATTTCTGCGGTTCGCAGCGCTTGCCCAGCGGTGGGTGTTCCCGACTATACCGGCGACGTGACCCTGTTCCGCACGCCGGACGCAACGACGGCCGATAACATTGACGTGGTTGGCGCGCTGACCAACGTTCGTTCGACCTGCAACGAAACGGGTGAAAAGGTTTACACGTCCGCCTCCTTCGACGTGCTGGCGCGGCGCACCGATGCGCGTGGCGCCCGCCAGGTGACTTTGCCCTATTTCGTAACGGTCCTGCGCGGCGGCAGCGCGGTGATTTCGAAGCGGGTCGGCACGGTCACGATCAACTTCGCCGATGGCCAGGAACGCGCGCAAGG
>JBEGJL010000240.1:0-6418 GCA_041184605.1 Pseudomonadota bacterium | reverse complement strand
GCGCGGCCAATAATTTTGTTGGCACGGTCAATGCGACTGGCAACAATGTGACGCTGGTTGATGGCACGGGCGGGGTAAGCCTTGGCAACATCGCTGCCAATGGCGCGCTTGCTGTGAGCAGCACAGGCGGGCCGCTCACAAATGCGGCTGGATCGTCAATTAGCGCAGCCGGAGCCGCCACGCTTCAAGCAAGCCAGAACGGTCAGCCGGCATCTGTCACACTTAATGATGGTTCGTACCGATTTTACGGGCCTGTGAAGGTGGTTGGCAGTTTGAGCTTGGCAACCGTTGCCCAGCAAACTTTAGGTTCGGCATACAGTCAAATACTGTCAGTAACTGCCTCGGGGCCCATTGCACCAGCTCAACTGTCCCAGGGTGGATCTGTCAATGTAGTCGCCGCGATTGATTTCGGGAATTTCGCCTCGCCCAATTCTGGCGGCAGCGCTGGATTATCTCTGGGTGTTGGATCTGGTGGAACTGCGGTTGCAATTACAAACCTTACCCTAAACTCCTCCGTCTCTAGCTCGTTGAAACCAATAATCAGTGGATCCGCTGAACCTGGAAGCATCCTGGAGGTTCGCGTCGGAGGTGCGACTTATCAGACAAATACAGACAGCACGGGACAGTGGGCGGTCGATACCAAAACTGCGACGCCGATCGCGGGTTCATTGGATTTGGGTGTCGAAGGCCCAAAGAATGTTACAATTGTTAGCACAAACGCTGCAGGTGTGACCTCAACTGCCGCAGGTGTTGTGACAGTAGATCGGACTGCGCCTATTTTGCCAACCCTTGTCACCGCGGAAATTCACACTGTCAGACCTATTATTTATGGCAAGGCAGAGGTTGGTAGCGTAGTCGAGGTGACCTTAGGTGGAGCAACCTATCGGGTTGTCGTTGACGGCTCAGGCACGTGGGTTGTGAACACTGAGGTCGACCAGCCGATCTCTGGTGCTTTGAATTTGACGCGTAATGTGGCCAATGTAGTTAAAATGGTATCAACTGATGCGGCGGGTAACACTTCAGCCTCCGTCACAGAACTGCATTTTAATTGATGATGGTCTCAGCTGATCGTGACCGGCACCCACTGAGTGGTCCGTGTTGTTTGTTATACCAAGGCGTGCTGAGGCTGAACCACGCCGAGGATTCCCAACCGGATGAAAATCTGATTCGACGTTGCAAGCACATGGAGGCTAGCGATGGCGGCTGCGATTGGGGGGCGATCTGACTACACATCGGTAGATTTGCGTCGATTTGCGCGACGGAGCGGAGATCCCGATCAGGTGCGGAGGCTGTTGGCGGTTGCTTTGATCCTGGATGGAGGCAGCCGCAGCGAGGCGGCGAAGGTTGCGGGCGTCACGCTGCAGATTGTGCGCGATTGGGTTCTGCGGTTCAACGAAGGTGGCCCTGACGGTCTGGCAACGCACAGGGCACCGGGACGGGCCGCGATCCTGAACGACGAACAGCGGGCCCGGCTCGCCGAGATCGTCGAGGCCGGCCGGATCACCAATGGCCAGGTTGTCGATGTGACGGGCGCAAACCGCAACACGGTGAAGAAGCATTTGCAGATGCTGGTATCAGCCAGTCACCTTGTTTGGCACGGTAGCGGCAAGGCGACATGGTATAGCCGCGTCTGACGTCCCCGCTGGTGGTACGGTCTCCAGCGCTCTCCTTGCGGAGGGGTGATCGACATTTGCCATGAGACGGTGCGACGGTCGTGGAACGGATTCAGCCCACTGTTTGTGGGACCTTCCTTGGTGGCAACAGGGATCCGAACAAAAACGCCTCATATAAAACAATGCGTTAGGTTGCAGGGAAGGTTGGATCAGGGCTCCGTTCCCACCGCCACTGTACAACTGAAAATTGGATTTTAGTCTCGACGATGGTGGCCTCGTGCCTCTCGCTAAGAGGCTATTGCTGCATGCACCTGCGTTGCAAGCCAAGTTGCCAGCCTGTTCAACTGACTGTCGGGAAGGACGTTTGGTCGAGCTACAATCCAGTAGCGCCAGCTATTTTCAAATGTACAATTGACCACCTTTACAAGGCGGCCGTTCGCCAATTGTTGATGACAAACAATGAGAGGTGCCAGGGCGTTTCATCGATCTAATGACCAAGGCACTGGCTCGGCACGGCAGTAAGACTGCCTGGCTATTCGTCCACGAGAAGGCTGCGGGAAGCGGTCAGGAAAAAGGCGGACACGTTCACCCACTCGCGCACATTCCTGCTGTTCTAGTTCCGGTAATCCAGAGGCTGAAAATGCCTTGGCTCAGGCGGATCACTGGCCGACCTTACCAACGAAAGGTGATACACAGCTCGCCTATTGGGAGGCGCCTGAGATTGGAGACAACTAACCCCGAACTGTATTTGGCCAACGCGCAGCAAGCGCTTGCCTATCTTCTAAAAGGTGCCGCCCCAGAGGTGGCCTCACAATTCGACCTGCTACGCCAAAAAGCTGCTGGTCGGGTGCTTGGTAAGCGTGTCGGTACCTCCCAAAACATTGGGGCGAATGCACCCGCATCGTGGTCGCAAAGCTGACCAGCCCCATCGAGTGGCCAATTCTCTGTTTCAGGCATCGCCGCGAAGGAGGAATGGCAAGGAAGCGCAAGCCAGACGGCATCATCGGCAATCGGCAGGAAGCGATCCTGATCGTTACATGGCGGCGGCACTACAACACTGTCCATCCGCACAGTTCGCTTAGATATCAGTCACCGCTCCCGAAGCAGCGCCATCGTCATGGCTGCCATCTGGTTCCGCTTGGTTCCCACCTAAGACCAGCCATGTCATAGGCGTCGCCCTTGCACTCGCAAGCGGCACGTACAAACCGGCAGGGACCAGTTAGTTATCTACCGCTTGATCAGCCTGAAGTTCATTGACCCAGTCCAGCTTCAAAGTATGTCGGCGACCTGTCGCTCGTCGCCAAATATCGATAGCCATTGCGCATCTTTGTCGGGAACGCTTGGCAAGATACTAGCAAACAACGTGGTGTCAGCGCCCCAAATCGTCTCGGCCGTGAAAGTTTTACATTGCGTGCCTAAACCGCCCCACGTAGACCACTTTTGGGTTCGTTGGGGGGTATCATGAAAATCACTCGGTCAGCGCGGTTGTTGTCAATTTTTGCGGCCTTTTCGGGTTCGCGGCTTTTGGCGCAGAACGGCTATGTCGACCCTGCCGGTTCCGGGCCCATTGTCGGAGCGATTAGCTGGATCCAGGGCACGCTTCTGGGCACAGTTGCAACCGTCGTCGCCGTGATCGCCGTCGCTGTGGTCGGGCTGATGATGCTCACTGGCAGAATGAACTGGCGCTATGGCGCGACCGTGATCCTCGGCTGCTTCATCTTGTTTGGCGCTGCCAGTATTGTTGCCGGCATCCAGTCCGCGGCCGCCGGGTTCTAAGGGGCGTTGCGGCGTGGACCATGGTCTGGCGCGCGATCCGCTGTTCGTCGGCCTGACCCGGCCGCAGATGTTTGCCGGGGTCACCTATAGCTACTGCGTGATCAACGGCGTTGTCTCGACCGAGTTCTTTCTGATTACCAAGTCGGCCTGGGTCATACTGTTTGCCGCGATCGTGCATGCCATCGGCTGGCTGGCCTGCCTGCGCGAGCCGCGCTTCTTTGACTTGTGGCTGACCCGCATATCCCGCTGCCCGCGGATCCCCAATTACCGGTTCTGGCGATGCAATTCCTATCGCGCATGAAGCAGGCGAAACCGGACTTCGCACGCGAACAAAGCGCGGGATCGCGGCTGCCCTATGCCCATCACGTCAATGATCGGGTGATCCGGCTGCGCGATGGCACGCTGTTGCTGGCGATCCGCATGCAGGGGTTGTTGTTCGAGACTGCTGAGACGGACGAGATCAACTACCGCAAAAGCCTGCGCGATGCCATGCTGCGGGCGATTGGGTCATCGCGTTATGCGGTCTATCATCACATCGTTCGCCGCCGCGTTGATGTGGCGTCCGGGGGCAGCTTCCCGGATGCCTTCAGTTCCGATCTCGATAGGATGTGGCAGGCACGGCTCTCTGCCAAAGCGCTCTATTCCAACGAGCTGTTCGTCACGCTGATCCGCCGCCCGCTCCAGGGCGGAGCCGGGTTGGGCAGCCGGATTGCACGCTGGCTCGGCCAGGGCGCGCGCGGCGATGAGCAGGACGCCTGGGTGCTTGGCGAGGCGCGGGCACTCGAAGCCGCCGGTGATCAGCTGTTGGCGGCGCTGGCCGTCTATCGCCCGGCAGTGCTGAGCGTCTACGATACCTCGCATGGCCCCTGTTCGGAACCGCTCGAGCTGTTGGCGCTGCTGTACAACGCCGATCTTGCCCCGGTTCGCTTGCCCTATGGGGATGCGGGCGAAGTGCTGCCGCGCCGTCGGGTTAGCTTTGGCGCCGATACGATAGAGCTGGGACCGACGGCCGAGGCCCCGCGCAGCTTGGCCGCGATTGTCTCAGCCAAGGACTACCCCGGCCAGACCACCCCGGGAATGCTCGATGAGTTGCTTCGGATCCCGGCGGAGATGGTGGTGACGCAAAGCTTCGCTTTTGTTGACCGCCAGGCCAGCCTTGGGCGGATGAACCTTGCGCTGCGCCGGATGCGCGCGGCCGATGACGAGGCGCTGAGCCTTCGTTCCGAACTGGCGCAGGCCAAGGATGAAGTTGCGGCAGGGCGGGCCGCCTTTGGGGAACATCACCTCACCGTGATGGTCCGCGGTGAAAGCCAGGCTGCGGTCGATAATGGCGTGGCCGAGGTGCAATCGGCGCTGACCGATCTCGGCATGGTTACCGTGCGTGAGGATATCGGCCTTGAAGCAGCATTCTGGGCGCAGTTCCCGGGCAACTTCGGCTTTATCGCCCGGCGGGTGCTGATCGGTTCGGCCAATTTTGCCAGCCTTGCCAGCTGGCACAACTTCCCGGCGGGCAAGGCACTTGGCAACCACTGGGGACAGGCGGTCTCGACTTTCGAAACCACCGCGGCTGGGCCCTATCACTTCAACTTCCACCACGGGGACCTGGGCAATTTCACGGCAATCGGCCCCTCTGGTTCGGGCAAGACGGTGATTGTCAATTTTCTGCTGGCCCAGGCCCGCCGCTTCTCTCCCCGGATCGTGTTTTTCGACAAGGACCGCGGCGCCGAACTGTTTATCCGGTCTATCGGCGGAGTGTACGACATCCTGCGACCGGGTGTTCCCAGCCGGATGAACCCGCTGCAATTGCCGGATACGCCCGAAAATCGCAGGTTTCTGATGGAATGGATCGCCCAGCTGGCTGGCAGCGGCGGGGCAGCGCCCACCACCGAGGATACGGCCCAGATCAAGGAGGCGGTCGATGCCGTGATGGCTTCGCCCCCGGCGCTGCGCCGGCTTTCCGCGTTTGTCGAGTTGCTGCGTGGCAGTGACAGGCCGCATGCCAAAGACCTCTATGCCCGGATGCGACCCTGGTGGGGCAAGGGCGAGCACGCCTGGCTGTTCGACAACGCCGATGATGCGGTTGACCTTTCCCGTGACACGGTTGGCTTTGACATGACCCGGCTCCTGGATGATCGGGTCCTGCGGACCCCGGCGATGATGTACATGTTCCACCGGATCGATCAGGGTCTGGACGGCACGCCCTCGATCATAGTTGTCGATGAAGGCTGGAAGGCGCTGGATGACGACGTGTTCGTCACGCGCATCCGCGATTGGGAGAAGACTGTCCGCAAGCGCAATGGCATCGTCGGCTTTGTAACCCAGAACGCCACGGATGCGTTGGACAGCCGGATCAGCTCGACAATCGTCGAACAGGCGGCGACCCAGATCTTTACCGCCAATCCGAAGGCGGCGCGGGCGGATTACGTTACCGGCTTCGGGCTGACCGATCACGAATATGAACTGATCCGCAGCCTGCCGGACACGGCGCATTGCTTCCTGGTCAAACACGGCACTGAAAGCGTGGTGATCAGGCTCGACCTGTCTGGCGCAAGCGAGGTCCTCACTATCCTGTCGGGACGGGAAACGACTGTCCGGCTGTTTGATGAAATCCGCGCGCGAACCGGCGATGATCCGTCGGCCTGGCTGCCCGAACTGCTGAAGGTTGCGTGATGCCCGCCTGCGCGCCGTTTGATCCGCTGGGGCCCTATGTCAGTAATGTTCTGGCTTGGGTGGATTGTCGCACGCTTGGTCTGGGCGAAGAGGCATTTCGCGCGCTCGGTCCTGGAACCGGCTTCGGTCTGGCGCTGACCGGCCTGCTGACCATTTACGTGGCGCTGATCGGCTATCGCCTGCTGCTGGGCGGCGAATTGACCGTGCGGGAAGGCATGTTCGCCGCGCTCAAGATCGGGTTGGTGCTGGCGCTCAGTACCCAGTGGCCGGCCTGGCGCGTGCTGGTCTATGACGTTGCCACCAAGACGCCTGAGGCGGCGGCTGCCGGGCTGCTGCGCGCAACGGGCCTGGGCGCGGGA
>JBEGJL010000239.1:0-3347 GCA_041184605.1 Pseudomonadota bacterium | reverse complement strand
ATCCGGCGGCGGCCATCAATGAGGTCAGTTTCGAAGCGGTCCAGGCGGTCGACAAGGCCGTGGTGGGTCCGATCACCGAAGGTTATGTCAAGGCCACGCCCCGCCCGCTGCGCCAGGGCGTCCACAATGCGCTGAATAACCTGAGCGAGCCGATCAACCTGGTGAACTCGCTGTTGCAGTTCAAAGTCGGTCGTGCCTTCCGCGCACTGGGCCGGTTCGGGATCAATTCCACACTAGGTGTCGCCGGCCTGTTCAACTTCGCCGAGAAGAAGCCCTTCAAGTTGCGGTATGAACGCAACGGCTTTGCCAATACGCTGGGCTACTACGGCATCGGCGCGGGCCCCTATATGTATCTGCCACTGATCGGGGCCACCTCGACGCGCGATCTGGTCGGGCGCTTGCTGGACCTGTCGCTGGTTCCCGCATTCGCTGGCCCGCCCTTCAGTTCACCAGCCTATGCCACCGGCACTGGCATTGCGCGATCCCTTGATGACCGGGTTGAGATCGACGGCTTTCTGCGCCGCCTGCGCAGTGACTGTTCCAATCCCTATGCGGCCGAGCGCGAATATTACCTTGCCATCCGCGAGGCTGAGATTGCCGCGCTGCACGGTCGCGCGTTTGATCTCGACAGCCGCCTGCCCGCTTGCCTTGCCGATGGCCCATTGGTCCGGGTTGGTCAGGCCGTGCCGCCCCCGGTCGACAAGCCTGAGGTCAAGGAACCACCGGCTCCTCTGCCCGAGGCCGATCAGAAGTCGCCAGAAACGCAGACGATGTAGTTGAGCGACAGGTCGGTAGAAAGGTGAAGCCCCTTGGTCGGGCTCCAGGCAATGCCCTGCGGCTCACCCATGGTCAGGCCCACCCCTGACAGCAGGTCGCGCAATTCGTCCGGCGTCACAAAATCATCCCAATGATGCGTTCCGCGCGGAACCAGCCCCATCCGCTCTGCCGCTTCAACCATCAGCAGCTTTGACTGCGGCGTGCGATTGGGTGTGGAGAGCACCATCAGGCCGCCAGGGGCCAAGGCGCTTTTGAGGGCAGCCAGAAAGGCGGCCTTATCGGCCACATGTTCGATCACTTCGAGCGACGTGACAAGATCATAGCCCGACAGTCCAAGGGTGCCGATCTCCCCGCAATGATAGTCGATCGTCAGGCCCGAACCGGCCGCATGGGCTGTGGCCGCAGCAATGTTTTCTTGGGCTGCATCAACGCCGGTTACCGCAGCTCCCAGCCGCGCGAGCGGCTCGCAAAGCAGGCCCGCCCCACAACCGACATCAAGCGCCCGCTTGCCAGAAAGGGGCCTGATCCCGCGCGAATCGGTGCCCCAATGCGCGTCGATGGCACCCCGCAAAAAGCCCAGCCGGACCGGGTTCAGCTTGTGCAACATGGCGGAGGAGCCCTTTGGATCCCACCAATCGGCCGCCAATTGGCCGAAATGGGCGGCTTCCTCGGGCCGGATGGTCGCTGTTGAGGTTGCATTGCTCATGCGCCCTCCCTAACAGGGCGCGCGCTGCGGGGCGAGGGGTCTCGCGGGTAAGATTATTGCGGAAAGGTGCGTTCGGCGTGGGCCGCATCGTGATGAAATTCGGGGGCACCTCGATGGCGGGATCGGAACGGATCCGCCGGGTGGCCAACATCGTCCGCCGCCAGCAGGCTGCCGGGCATGAAGTCGCCGTCGTCGTCTCGGCCATGGCGGGCGAGACTGATCGGTTGGTGAACTTCTGCCGGGAAGCGAACCCGCTTTACGATCCCGCCGAATATGATGTCGTCGTCGCCTCGGGCGAACAGGTCACCTCGGGGCTGCTCGCGCTGACCTTGCAGGCGCTTGGCTGCAAGGCGCGCTCGTGGCTGGGGTGGCAATTGCCGATCCATACCGACGATGCCCATGCCAAGGCCCGTATCGGCGAGATTGACAGCGAAGCGCTGCTAGCCTCGATGGCTGCGGGCGAGATCGCCGTGATCCCGGGGTTCCAGGGGCTGAGCGATGACAATCGCATCACCACGCTGGGCCGCGGCGGCTCGGACACTTCGGCCGTGGCCGTTGCCGCTGCCATCGGTGCTGACCGCTGCGACATCTACACCGACGTTGATGGCGTTTACACGACCGACCCCCGGATCGTCGCCAAGGCGCGCAAGCTCAAGCATGTCACCTATGAGGAAATGCTCGAGCTGGCCTCGGTCGGCTCAAAGGTGCTGCAAACGCGTTCGGTTAGCCTTGCCATGAAGGAAGGCGTGCGCGTCCAGGTGTTGTCGAGCTTCATTGACGACGATTCCACCCCGGCAGACGAAATCCCCGGCACGATGATCGTGTCCGACGAAGAACTTGAGGGCATCGATATGGAACGCCAGCTGATCACCGGCATCGCCGCCGACAAGAACGAAGCCAAGGTCATCCTGACCCGCGTACCCGACCGTCCCGGTGCCGTGGCCACGATCTTTGGCCCGCTGGCCGCCGCCAACATCAACGTTGATATGATCATCCAGAACGTTGGCCGCGACAAGGGTGAGACCGACGTGACATTCACCGTGCCCGGCGCCGACCTGCTGCGCGCGCAGACGCTGCTTGAAGCGCAGAAGGAAGCGATCGGCTTCAACCGCATCATCACCGACGGCAAGGTTGCCAAGATCAGCGTTGTTGGCGTTGGCATGAAGAGCCACGCCGGGGTTGCCGCAACCATGTTCCGCGCATTGGCCGACCGCGGGATCAACATCCAGGCGATCAGCACCAGCGAAATCAAGGTTTCAGTCCTGATCGACGAGGACGAGACCGAACTGGCCGTCCGTGTGCTGCACACCGCCTATGACATGGATGCTAAGGACGAGGCGGCCTGAGCCCGTATTCGATCCGGATCCGGACCCACTCGCCAATCTTGGAAACGCCGCCGACGCGCGGCGGGCGGACCTTGAACTGCCAGGCGGCAGCCAGCACGGCTCGTTCGATCCGCGAACCTTGCGGGTATTCGCCCAGGCCGACGCAATCCTCCACGCGGTAGTCCGGAGCGGTGCGGCAGGCAATCAGGGCCCAGCCAGGGCCGTCGGCAGTGGAGAGATAGCCCGCTAGCTCGCTGTCATAGGGCTCGCGATACCAGGCGGCGGCGTACATCGGCTGGCCATTCGGGGCGGAACCGACCCGCTTGCTGTCACCCGGCACGCCCGTATCGACCGGGCCGTAAGCCTTGGGCGCGGCCGTCGCTGGTCCGGGCTGGCGCGGCAGGCGCGAGATATCGAACTCGGCCATCTGGCTGCGGCTGATCGAGATGATCGGCGGCGCGGGCTGGACCGGCGCGGCGCTGGGCACCGGAATGGGCGGCGTCTCCTGCGGGCTCTGCAACGGCGCCTTGGCCTGGGCC
>JBEGJL010000238.1:0-5562 GCA_041184605.1 Pseudomonadota bacterium | reverse complement strand
GCGCTATGGATAACTTGCCCAATGCCGCCAGCGCGGCTAATCGCCCCATCTTCCAGTTTTCGGGGCACGAAACCTTGACCGTAACCGCCATTCCCGAGGGCCAGTTTGCCCTTTCCGGCCCGGCTGAAAAGCTTGATGACGCGCACTGGCCGGTGCGTGGGGACCTGGCGCATATCCGGCTGGCAGGGCGCTGTTTCGTGCCGCACTATGCCGTGCCGATGCCGCGCAAGGTCGTCGCTGGCGGAGCTAGCCTGTTGGCGAGCAACAAGCCCGATGCCGAAGTGCGTGAGCAACTGACGGGTGGCACCCTGTTCAACCTGCTGGACGTGACCGGCGGCTGGGCGTGGGGCCAGGTTGGCGAGGACGGCTTCGTCGGTTACCTGCCGATCGAAGCGCTCGAAGCCTGAGGTGGCTTACACCGTCTTCATCGATGGCGCCGTTGGCACCACGGGCCTCGAAATTGTCGAACGCCTTGCCCCGCGCGCCGAATTCGAACTGCTGATCCTTGACGAGGAAGCGCGCAAGGATGCCGGCGCCCGCCGCGATGCCTATCACGCGGCCGACTTTGCCGTGCTCTGCCTGCCGGACGATGCCGCCAAGGAGGCCATTGCCCTGGCCGAGGGCAGCAAGGTGCGGATCATCGATGCCTCAAGCGCGCATCGCGTGGCTGATGGCTGGACCTATGGATTCCCTGAACTGACCGGGCGTGAGGCTGTTGCCGGTGCAAGCCGCGTCAGCAATCCCGGCTGCTATCCGACCGGTTTCCTTAGTCTGGTCTCCCCGCTCGTCCGCGCCGGGCTGTTGCCGGGCGACTGGGCCTACACCGTAAACGCCGTCTCGGGCTATTCGGGCGGTGGCAAGGCCCTGATCCAGCGGTTCGATGACGATGGCGACATCGCTTTCCGCGCCTATGGCCTTGGCATGGGCCACAAGCACGTGCCCGAAATGCAGCGCTATGCCGGGCTTGAGCATCCGCCGCTGTTCGCCCCGGCCGTGATCGACGCCCACCGCGGCATGGTAGTCGAAGTGCCGCTGCCGCTCAGCGCCATGCCGATGGCCGGATCGCCTGAAGTGCTCAGGCTGGCGCTGGTTGAGTTTTACGCCGGCAGCAAGGTCGTTACCGTGCATGACGAACCGAAGGACGAGCTGCTGCTGCGCCGCTCCATGCAACCATCCGACCGGCTCGATCTGTGGGTCTTCGCAGCCAAGGATGGTTCGCAGGCGCGACTGGTTGCCCGGCTCGACAACCTGGGCAAGGGCGCCAGCGGCGCTGCCGTGCAGAGCCTCAACCTGATGGCCGGGCTGGACGAGACGGCGGGGCTCAATCTCTAGTCTGCCTATTTTTTAGGCAGGTCTGCCGAAAAATCAGGCAAGATTTCGCGCACCTGCGCGCATGAATTGAATCAGGCACGCATACGTTTCGATTCAAATCTTGCGAATCCACCCTTTTCGACCGCCCTCCCTTGCCCTAGTGCCGCAACATCGCCGCTGGCACGATTCTTGATTCCGGATTTTGGAGCGGCACTCGAACGTCAGGACTGGATCCGGTGAAAACCAGACTGGTACCGGCGCAGCGCGCAGGGGAATGACAAGTGAAAAAGATCGAAGCGATCATCAAGCCGTTCAAGCTCGATGAGGTGAAGGAAGCGCTGCACGAAGTCGGCGTGTCCGGCATTACCGTGACCGAAGCGAAGGGCTTTGGCCGCCAGAAGGGCCACACCGAACTCTATCGCGGTGCTGAATACGTCGTCGACTTCCTGCCCAAGGTGAAGCTTGAGGTGGTGGTGCCGGACGACCTGGCCGACCGCACCGTCGAAGCCATCTGCAATGCAGCCCAGACCGGCCGCATCGGCGACGGCAAGATCTTTGTCATCCCGGTCGAACGCGCCGTGCGCATCCGCACGGGTGAACGCGACAACGACGCCATCTGATCCATCCATTCCATCCGGAACAATCGCCCGCGGCCCATGGCCGGGGTCATCAAGAAGGAAGACCAATGAGCAAGGCCAAGGACATCATCAAGCGGATCAAGGACGAGGAGATCGAATGGGTCGATCTGCGCTTCACCGATCCCAAGGGCAAGTGGCAGCACCTGACGATGTGCGCCCACGTGATGGGCGAGGATGAGCTGGAAGACGGCCTGATGTTCGACGGTTCGTCGATCGAAGGCTGGAAGGCCATCAACGAATCCGACATGATCCTCAAGCCCGACCTGGACTCGATCTTCATCGATCCGTTCAGCGCCACGCCGATGATGATCATCACCTGCGACATCGTCGAGCCCTCGACCGGTGACCTCTATGGCCGTGACCCGCGCTCGACCGCGAAGCGCGCCGAAGCCTACGTCAAGACCACCGGTTTTGGCGACACCGTCTATGTCGGCCCGGAAGCCGAGTTCTTCCTGTTCGACGACGTCCGTTTCTATGACGGCTATGATGGCAACGGCTTCAAGATCGACGACATCGAACTGCCGACCAACAGCAACCGTGAATATGACGGCGGCAACCTGGCCCACCGTCCGCGCGCCAAGGGCGGCTACTTCCCGGTCGCTCCGGTCGACAGCTGCGTCGACATCCGTGGCGAAATGGTTTCGACCATGCTCGAAATGGGCCTGCCCTGCGACAAGCACCACCACGAAGTTGCCAGCGCCCAGCACGAGCTTGGCCTGACCTTCGGCACCCTGGTGCAGACCGCTGACCGCATGCAGGTCTACAAGTACGTCGTGCAGCAGGTCGCCCAGGCCTATGGCAAGACCGCGACCTTCATGCCGAAGCCGATCAAGACCGATAACGGTTCGGGCATGCATACCCACATCTCGCTGTGGGATGGCGGCAAGCCGCTGTTCGCCGGCAACGGCTATGCCGGTCTTTCCGACATGTGCCTGTACTTCATCGGCGGCGTGATCAAGCACGCCAAGGCCCTGAACGCCTTCACCAACCCGACCACCAACAGCTACAAGCGCCTGGTGCCGGGCTATGAAGCGCCGGTGCTGCTGGCCTACTCGGCCCGCAACCGCTCGGCTTCGTGCCGCATCCCCTATGGCGCCGGTGACAAGGCCAAGCGCGTGGAATTCCGCTTCCCCGACGCGATGGCCAACCCCTATCTGTGCTATTCGGCGCTGCTGATGGCGGGCCTCGACGGGATCAAGAACAAGATCCACCCGGGCGAAGCCATGGACAAGAACCTCTATGATCTGCCGCCGGCCGAACTGGCCCAGGTGCCGACCGTCTGCGGCAGCTTGCGTGAAGCACTGGAAAGCCTCGAAGCCGATCACGACTTCCTGCTGCAGGGTGGCGTCTTCACCAAGGACCAGATCGAAGCTTACATCGAACTGAAGTGGCCGGAAGTGATGCGCTGGGAAACCACGCCGTCGGCCGTCGAATTCGACATGTACTACAGCCTGTAATCCAACAGCTGACAGTTCACCGAGGGGGCGTCCGGAGCGATCCGGGCGCCCTTCGCGTTGGACAATTTCATTTTCCTACAACGACTAGCCTGATGTAACTGGCCAGCCTTCCGCGCAATGGAGGGTTACCCATGAACCGCAAGCCAATCTTCGATGCTGTCCGCCAGCTCCTCGGGCGCAGCTTTCATACGGTCGAAATCGCCAGGCTCGATGCCGCAATCGATACTGCTATGACAATCGACATCGCCCGGCAGATCGGCCCGGACGGCATAGCCCTGATCAAACGCTTCGAAGGGTGCGCCAAACAGCGGAGCGATGGACAGTTCGAGGCTTATCCCGACCCCGGCACAGGCGGCGCCCCTTGGACGATTGGCTGGGGCGCCACCGGCAAGGGGATCGGCCCGGGCACGGTCTGGACGGCAGAGCAATGCGATGCCCGGCTTGAGGCGGGCCTGGCGCGTTACAGCGCCGCGGTGGCCCGCGCCTTGGGCGAAGCGCCGACCAGCCAGAACCAGTTCGATGCGCTGGTCAGCTTTCACTACAACACCGGGGCCATTGCCCGTGCTACGCTCACCAGGCTCCACCTGGCGGGCAATTACGAGGGCGCAGCTGCGGAGTTCGGCAAATGGGTCAATGCCGGCGGACGCCGCCTGGCCGGACTGGTTCGCCGCCGCGAGGCCGAGGCGGCGCTTTATCGCGGGGTCTAAGCCTCGGGTCGATTGCATCTTGCAATTGATCGCCGAGATGCCGAATGTCCGCGCGTTTAATCGATCCATTAAGGGAGATTCGCCATGCGCGAGCGGCTGCAACATTATATCGACGGCAAGTGGGTGGACAGCGAAGGCGGCGCCCGCCGCGAGGTGATCAATCCGGCCACCGAGGAAGCCTGCGCGGTGATCTCGGTTGGCACGGCCGCCGATGTCGACAAGGCGGTGAAGGCCGCGCGCCGCGCCTTCAAGACCTTTAGCCAGACCACCAAGGAAGAGCGGCTTGACCTGCTCAACCGGATTGTCGCCGAATACAAGAAGCGCGGTGCGGACCTTGCCGTCGCCATGGCCGAGGAAATGGGCGCCCCGGTCTCCTTCGCAGGCACAGCACAGGTCGGAGCCGGCATCGGCGGCTTCATGAGCACGATCGCCGCGCTCAAGGACTTTGACTTCATGGAAGACGGTCCGGGCTTCAAGGTGGCCTATGAACCGATTGGCGTGGTCGGCATGATCACCCCGTGGAACTGGCCGCTCAACCAGATCGCGCTGAAGGTTGCCCCGGCTCTCGCCGCCGGCAACACCATGGTCCTCAAGCCTTCGGAGGAATGCCCGACCAACGCCGCGATCTTCGCCGAAATCCTTGACGCTGCGGGCGTGCCGCCGGGTGTGTTCAACCTGGTACAGGGCGATGGTCCGACCACCGGCAATGCGATCAGCAGCCACCCGGACATCGAAATGGTCAGCTTCACCGGCTCGACCCGCGCCGGGATCGCCGTGGCGATTGCCGCCGCGCCGACCGTCAAGCGCGTCCATCAGGAACTGGGCGGCAAGTCGCCCAACCTGGTTCTGCCCGATGCCGATTTCGCCACCCAGCTCGCCCCCGTGGCGATGGGCCCGCTGGTCAACACCGGCCAGTCCTGCATCAGCCCGACCAAGGTGCTGGTGGCCAAGGATCGCGAAGCGGAAGCCGTGGCATTCTACAAGAACATGTATTCGGCGACCCCGGTGGGTGATCCGATGGCCGAAGGCAACCACCTTGGCCCGCTGGTCAACAAGGCGCAGTACGACAAGGTCCGTGACCTGATCCAGTCGGCGATCGACGAAGGTGCCAAGCTGGAAACCGGCGGCACCGACCTGCCCGCAGGCGTCAATCGCGGTTACTATGTCCAGCCGACGGTGTTCTCGGGCGTCACCCCTGACATGCGGATTGCGAACGAGGAAATCTTCGGCCCGGTCGCGACGATCATGGCCTATGACAACCTCGATCAGGGCATCGAACTGGCCAATGCCACCGAATACGGCCTGTCGGCCGCGATCACCGGCGATCCTGCCAAGGCCGCAGCGGTCGCTGGCAAGCTGCGCGCCGGCATGGTCGCGATCAACAACTGGGGCCCCAGCCCGGGCGCGCCTTTCGGTGGGTACAAGCAGTCAGGCAATGGCCGCGAAGGT
>JBEGJL010000237.1:0-5064 GCA_041184605.1 Pseudomonadota bacterium | reverse complement strand
CGGTGTAAGTCGTGTCGGCGCCAGCGAATTCCATTATCGCCATCGGTGCCGTGTCGAACCGGATTGTCTCGACCGGGAATCCCGCGTCGCGGGCCATGCCGATCTGGTCCTTGTCGCGCATCGCACCCCAGAACGGCTCGTTGTTATAGTAGGTCTCGTTATCCAGGATGAACTGGGTGAACGGGTCCATAAGGTCAAACGGCGGCAGGTCGGCATGGATCATCAGGCCGCCAGGCTTCAACAACCGGTGACATTCGCGAAAGATGCGGGGCATGGCCTGACCGCTGGTTTCATGCAGCAGGATGTGGCTGACGATCAGGTCAAAGCTGCCAGCTTCAAACCCGGTGTCCTCGGCATTGCGCTGCATGAAGCTGATGTCCTGCCCCAGCGCCTTCGCGCGCGCATGGGCATAGCGCACGCAGGGTCCGCCCACGTCGATCCCGATCACTTCGGCATCGGGGAAGAGTTCCTTGTAGGGCACGGTCGAGTGGCCAACGGTGCAGCCCATGTCGAGGATGCGCTTGGGCTTAAAGCCGGGCATGTTGCGCTTCAGGTAATTGCAGACCGAGCGGCCCATATCGTCGTTGTTCGGGCCGCCATAGCCCATCGAATAGAGATAGACCCCGCGATCATAGACCGCTCCTTGGGCGATATCATGACTGTCGACTTCGCTGGCATAGCCGCCCGGCATACAGTGAATGTCCAGCTCCGAAATATAGCGCGGGACGGGGAACGTGGTATCACTTTCCAGTGTGGCGCTGCTGCTGGCGCTTAGCTCGGCGATGGCCTTTTCGAGTTCGGGCAGTTGCCGCTCGACCGATCCAATCACCGATTCCCACAACAGTTCCTGCGCAATCCGGTTGGTGGCGGCATAGTGCTGGAAATAGAGGTCTTTGACCATGGCCTTGCGGATATCCCAGCGGTCAGCCGGCGGCTTGCCATATTCCTTCTCAAACGCCTTGGCGGCGCGGTTCTGATAGACCGGGGCCAGGCCGGGTAGCAGCCCCTGCTGGACAAATTGCTTCAGGCTCTTGGTAAATTCCTGACGGGCGCGCTCATCATGATTGGCGCGGGGCAGGGCAGCATGTTCGTGCTGCTGAAAGGTATTGACCATATCCATCGGCGGTAATCCTTTTCGGGTGCCATCCCAGCCATAATGCTCATGATAGCCATGCCATCAAGCCCGGATTCCCGAGGGTGAAGATGGCGCTCTATCCGCCTGCCGGTCAAGCGTGGTGCCGGTCCTGCGGAAGGGGTCGCGGCGCGCGCGCGACCAGCAGCGCCACCCCGATTGCCAGAGCCATGACTGCGGCCCCGATCCCAAACGGCGCGCGGTGGCTGATCCCGGCATAGATCGTACCGGAGATAGCTGGGCCGACCACCCGACCAAGGCTGGACGAACCCTGCGTCAACCCCATGATCAGGCCGCGGTCACCATCGCTGGTCTGGTCGGAGGTCAGCGTCTGGAACGCCGGATTGAACAGGCCAAGGCCGATCGCCATCACCGCAAGGCCACCCATCATGCCCGGGCCGGACGTTGCCAGCGCCAGCAGGCCCAGGCCGACCGCATGGAACAGCACGCCCGCCACCGCCAGCGCCGCGCTGCCAAACCGGCGTGCCAAAGGCCCCGCTGCTCCGCCTTGGAGCAGGGCCGAGATCAGGCCGACTGCCCCGAATGAGAGGCCAACATCGCTGGGCCCCCAGCCAAACTCATCATGGGCGAAAAAGGCCAGAGTGGTTTCCATCATCGCCGCCGAACCGATCACCAGCAGGGTCAACGCCATCAGCGCCCAGATCACCGGTTTAGCGCGCAGCACTTCGCCAGCCTTAAGGTCGCTGCGGGAAGCATGGGCTTCAGCCCGGCGCTCCGCCGTCAGGCTTTCCGGTAGCACGAACCAAGCGGCCAGGGCGGCAAGCGCCGTGATCGCGGCTGAGGCATAGCCGACGGTGATGAAATCTGAGGGATCGGGATGATTGCCAGCCAGCAGCCCGCCAATCGCCGGACCGAAGATGAAGCCCAGGCCAAAGGCGGCGCCAATCATGCCCATCGCCTTGGGGCGCTGCTCGGCCGCGGTAATGTCGCCGACATAGGCGAAGGCGGCGGCGATGTTGCCTGCCATCAGGCCCCCGAATAGCCGCGACGCGCCCAAGGTGACGATGTCGCGGGCGTGAGCCAGGATGATGTAGGATACCACCGCGCCCAGCAGGCTGGCGATCAGGATCGGTCGGCGGCCATAGCGGTCCGACAGCTTGCCCCACAGAGGCGCACCCAGGAACTGGCCGAGTGAATAGACGCCCATCGCCACGGTGATCTGGCCGGGGCTGGCGTGGACCATGGTTCCGAAGAACGGGAAGACCGGCAGGACCACGCCAAAGCCGACCAGGTTGATGAAGGTGATGAGGAACAGCGTGCCGAGTTGCCGCTGCTGGTTCGGGGTGCCGGACATGGTGGTAACTTGGCGAAGCCATGCGGATTTGGCAATTCGGGCAGGGCGCATTCTATCCACTGGGCGGACACGGCAGCGCTGTGGCAAGGCATGGCGGGCAGCACGGCGCAAGAGAGGCACCATGAGCGGAGACGTTGCAATCATCGGAGCCGGGCTGGGTGGCCTGACCTGTGCGCTGGCGCTGGTCAAGGCTGGGCTGCGCGTTACGGTTTATGAACAGGCGCCTGCGCTGGGTGAGGTCGGGGCCGGGATCACCCTTAGCCCCAATGCCAGCCGGATCATGATCCACCTTGGGCTGGAACAGGGAATGCGCCGCCTTGGCGTCGTACCGCCCCGCCAACTCACCCAGAACCTGCAGACCGGCAAGGTGCTGGTCGAGCGGGAGCGCGGAGACGGGGTTGAGGCCCAATACGGGGCGCCTTACGTCCACCTGCATCGCGCGGACCTGCACGCACTGCTGGCCGATGCGCTGGAGGCGGCGCAGCCGGGCGCGGTCCGCCTTGATCACAAGCTGGAGGGGATCGCCAGCCAAGCCGATGGCGTGGCGATGACCTTTGCCGGGGGCAAGCAGGCTACGGCGTTGTTGGCGGTTGGCGCTGACGGGGTAAAGTCGGTCGTTCGCGATGCCCTGTTCAAGACTGCACCGCCGCAGTTCACCGGGCAGGTCGCCTGGCGCGGTGTCTTGCCGCGCGCAGCGCTTCCAGGTGAGGTCCAAGACCTTCCGCCGGGTATCTGGATCGGCGAGAAGCGCCTGTTCATGCGCTATCCGATGCGGGGCTGGGACCTGGTGAACTATGCCGCCTTCGTGAACCTGGAAGGGTGGAGCGAGGAAGGCTGGGCGATCCCATCGACCATTGCCGAACTGCGCAGCCACTATGCCGATGCCGAGCCGATGCTGCTGGCGATGATCGATGCCACGCCGCCCGACCAGTTGTTCAAATGGGCGCTTCATGCGCGAGAACCGCTGGATAGCTGGATCGCCGGGTCGGTGACCTTGCTGGGCGATGCCGCTCACGGGATGCTGCCCTTCATGGGGCAGGGCGCGGCCACCGCGATGGAGGATGGACTGGTCCTGGCCCGCTGCCTGATCGCGTTCCCCAAGGCCGAGGCGCTGGCCCGCTATGAAGCTGCACGGCGCGAGCGGACCACCATGGTCCAGACCCAATCGCGCCTGCTGGGCCTGCAATTCCAGGGCAAGGACCCGGAAAGTTTCGGCAAGGGCCCGATCCTCAACGAGGATACACTGGGCCTGTTCGCCTATGATGCGGTAACCTGCCCGATCTGATCAGACCACGGCGCAAACCGTCTTGGTTTCCAGGTAATTGTCGAGCGCACCAACGCCGGAATCCCGGCCCCAGCCCGATTGCTTCATCCCCCCGATCGGCAGCGAGGCATCGTACATCGAGTGGGTGTTGATCCAGACCGTGCCCGCGCGCAGCCGCTTGGCCAAGCGGTGGGCCGAAGACAGGCTTTCGGTCCAGATCGAAGCGGCGAGGCCATATTCGCTGTCATTGCCAGCGCGGACCACTTCATCAAGATCGCTATAACGCTGGGCCACGACCACCGGGCCGAAGATCTCCTCGCGCACCACCGCCATGTCCGGGGTCACGTCGGTTAGCACGGTCGGGGTGATGAAGCTGCTATTGGGTCCCGCCGTTTCGCCGCCGACAACCACGCTGGCGCCAGCCTTCTTTCCATCGGCGATATATTGCGCGACCTTGGCCGCGTGATGCTGGCTGACCAGCGGCCCCATCTGGGTCGACTGATCCAGCCCATGGCCCAGCACCATGCCCTGCGCGACGCCGGCAATGCCTTCGATCACCTGATCGAAGACGCTATCGTGTACGTAGAGCCGTGAACCGGCAACGCAGACCTGCCCCCCGTTGAAATAGATCGCATTGGCAGCGCCGGGGATCGCCAAGGCCAGATCGGCATCGGGCAGGATCACCACGGGCGATTTCCCGCCCAGTTCCAGGGTCAGGCGTTTGAAATTGCCCTTGGCGGCATCGATGATTGCGCGGCCCGTGGCGGTAGAACCGGTGAAGGCGATCTTGTCGACGCCGGGATGGGCGGCCAGTGCCGCGCCGCAATCGGCGCCAAATCCGGTGACAAGATTGACGACACCGGCTGGCAGTCCAGCCTCAATCATCAGTTCCAGCATGCGGATTGCAGTCAGGCTGGTATCCTCGGCCGGCTTCAGCACAACCGTGCAGCCGGCGGCGAGTGCCGGAGCCAGCTTCATTGCCGTCAGCACCAGCGGCGAGTTCCACGGAACAATCGCCGCGACCACCCCAACCGGTTCCTTGACCGTATAGGCGAAGACTTCCTTGCCCGGCGGCTGGTAATTGACCGAGGTGGGGATCGATTTGCCCTCGATCTGGTTGGCAAGGCCGCCAAAGAAGCGGAACTGGGCGATCGCCCCGGGAATCTCGGCCCAACGCCCGACGTAGAGCGGCTTGCCCTGATCGAGTGTTTCGAGCTCGGCCAGCTCGTCGATATGCGCTTCAAGCTTGTCGGCGATGGCCCAGAGTAGCCTGGCCCGGTCCATCGGCGTCAGGGCCGGCCATGCACCGGTTTCGAGCGCTGCGCGGGCTGCGGCAACGGCGCGATTAACGGT
>JBEGJL010000236.1:0-3260 GCA_041184605.1 Pseudomonadota bacterium | reverse complement strand
CCGGCTGAAAGGAAGTTCATCGCGATCCCGCCGCCCATCGTGCCGGCGCCAATCACGCCAACCTTGCCCACCGCAATCAGCGGGGTGTCCGCCGGCAGGTCGTCGATCTTGGCGCAGAGCGACAGGGCGGCGGTTATGTGCTCCTTGGCACCGGGCAGGGCGTCGGTCATTTCGGGGTTCCTCTCAATTGATCTGGCGGTCGTAGCCCGCCCAATAGGGTGCGCGCAATTCGCGGCGCAGGATCTTTCCGCTGGGGTTGCGGGGCAGGGCGGCAATCGTGTCGACCGACTTGGGTACCTTGAACCCGGCCAGCCGTTCGCGCGCCCACTGGATCACGCTCTCCGCATTGATGGAATGGCCCGGCTTGGGAACGCAGATGGCCTTCACCGCCTCGCCCCACTTTTCGTCCGGCACCCCGATCACGGCAACTTCCAGCACATCAGGATGGCCGTAAATGCCGCTCTCAACCTCGGCCGGATAGACGTTTTCACCGCCGGTGATGATCATATCCTTGGCCCGGTCGTACATGTAGACGTAACCGTCTTCATCCATGTAGCCGACATCCCCGGTGGCCACCCAGCCATCGGCATCCATCGTGCTGGCGGTGGCTTCGGGCAGCTTCCAGTAGTGCAGCATATTGTTGCTGGAACGGGTGCAGATCTCACCGATCTCGCGCGGGGGCAGGGCCTCGCCGTTTGGCCCGCGGATGATCATTTCTACGCCCGGCAGCGGCTTGCCCGCGGAACGCATCCGTTCATTACCTTCGACGCAGTGGTCCTCTGGAGGCAGCACGCAGATCGTGCCGGTCGTCTCGGTCATGCCATAATTCTGGATGAACTCCGCGCCGAACATCGCAATGCATTGGCGCAGCAGTTCCAGCGGGATCGGCGATGCGCCATAAAGGATATAGCGCAGGCGGCTGAAATCGGTCTTGGCGCAGTCCGGGTGGTTCAGCAACATCTGCAAGGCGGCCGGGACGATGAAGAACCGCGTTACCCCGCGGTTGACCACGGCGTCGAAAACGCGGGTCGGTTCGAATTCGGACAGGACCACGCCGGGCTGTCCGGCCGCCAAGGCCATCACGCCCAGGCCCGTACCGCCAATGTGCGCGCACGGCATGGCGACCAGGATGGATTCATCCTCTTCCAGCAGCGTGTAGGGATGGGGGTTGTCGATCCCCGCCTTGCGCAGGGCAAAGAGGTTGGCGTTGGACAGGACCGCGCCCTTCGGGTTGCCGGTCGTGCCCGAGGTGTAAAGCTGCAGCACGGCATCATTGCGGGTCGACGGTTCGAAATCAGCGCGCGGCGCGTCCTGCATCAGCTTGCGCGCTTCGGCGGCGGTAAAGCAGCGGGCCAGACCGGGGCGTTTGCCGAGCGTATTGGCACAGGCTTCAAACCCGTCACCCAGGAAGAGAACCTTGGCCTCGGCATTGTCGAGAATGAAGGCCGCTTCGGGTTCGGCCAGCCGCCAGCCGATTGGCACCATCACGATACCGGCGCGGGCCGCACCGAAGAACAGGGTGAAATAGGTGGTCGCGTTCTTGCCGAACCAGGCGACCCGATCCCCCTTCCTGATCCCCATCGCGAGCAGAGCCGAGGCGACGCGGGCCGTGGCCTCCTCCAGCTCGCCGTAGGTGAGCGAAAGATAATCCCCGTCGAGCGCCATCATGTTGGGGCGATCGTTGCCCCAGAACCGGATGAACTCGTCAAAGGTGAACAGATCGATCGTCCGCCGGGCCTTGGCCAGCAGCCGGTCATAGGTAGCCTGATCCATCGCTCTCTCCCGATTATGCGCCATGTTAACCGGGCGATTAAAATGGGCAAGAGCGAAGGTGGGGGTTTAGCCCCCGGCCATCAGGCTGGCGTTGCCGCCGGCCGCGGTCGTATCGATACAGGTCACCCGTTCCGTAGCAAAGCGCGCCAGGTAATGCGGCCCGCCCGCTTTGGGCCCGGTGCCCGAAAGCCCTTCGCCACCAAACGGCTGGCTTTCCACCACCGCGCCGATCTGGTTGCGGTTGACGTAGAAATTGCCGACCCGGGCCTTGGCCTCAACCAGCCGCCGCGTCGCATCGATGCGGCTGTGCAGGCCCAGGGTCAGGCCATAGCCGGTGGCGTTGATTGCCGCGATCACGCTCTCCAATTCATCGCCCTTGAACCGCGCAACGTGGAGGATTGGGCCAAAATTTTCGCGGTTGAGATCGGCGATGGATTCGATTTCGATGATGGTCGGGGCAACGAAGGTGCCCTTGTCACAGGCCTTGGGCAGATCGCGTTGCCACACACGGCGGCCCGCCGCTTTCATCGCTGCGATGTGCTGATCGAGCGCGGCCTTGGCCTCGGCATCGATCACCGGGCCAACATCGGTGGTCAGGTCCTGCGGATTGCCGATCACCAAGGCATCGAAGGCACCGCGGATCATGTCCAGCATGGCGTCATAGACATCGTCTTGCAGGTACAGCACCCGCAGCGCCGAACAACGCTGGCCCGCGCTCTGGAACGCGCTGACCACAACGTCGCGAGTTACTTGTTCGGGTAGGGCCGAACTGTCGACGATCATCGCATTCTGGCCGCCGGTCTCGGCGATCAGCGTGGCGATTGGCCCGTCGCGCAGGGCCAGCGCGCGGTTGATCGCGCGGGCGGTGTCAGTCGATCCGGTGAAGGCCACGCCCGCCACTTCCGGCCGCGCCGTCAGCAGCGCACCAACTGCGCCATCGCCGGGGATCAGTTGTAGCACGTCATCGGGAATCCCAGCTTCGTGGCACAGCCGCACCGCCAGCGCCGCGATCAGCGGGGTCTGTTCGGCGGGTTTGGCCAGAACCGTGTTCCCCGCGGCCAGCGCGGCAGAGGCCATGCCGATGAAGATCGCCAATGGGAAGTTCCAAGGGCTGATCGTCACGAACACCCCGCGCCCGTGCAGGCTCAGCCGGTTGCTCTCGCCAGTCGGTCCGGGGAGGGGGCGACCCTCACCAAAATGGGTACGCGCTTCGGCGGCGTAATAGCGCAGGAAATCGACCGCCTCGCGCAATTCCAGCACAGCATCGACCAGCGTCTTGCCGGCTTCGCGCTGGCACAGCGAGAGGAATTCTGGCGTGTGCGCCTCAAAGGCGTCCGCTGCCTTTTCCAACAGCACCGCCCGCTCCGCGCCGCCCAAGGCATTCCAACCGGGTTGCGCCTTGGCCGCGCGTTCGGCGGCGAAAGCCACATCGGCGGCTGAAGCATTCCGGATCGTACCGACAATCCGGTCGTTGCCCTGCGGTGAGC
>JBEGJL010000235.1:0-3198 GCA_041184605.1 Pseudomonadota bacterium | reverse complement strand
GGCCAGGAATCGTTCGCGCCGATTTTCCTACCCCGCCAAAACCTGTCATCCTCCCGGCCAATGAACCAAGCCCCCGCCCCAGCCCTCTGCCAAAGGCCACGCCCCGCGCGCGGCTTTGGTGCGTCCTGGCCGTCTTTTTTTATTTTTCGAAACGCGCCGAGGTCCGTTTTTCCGGCCAAACCCCAGCATTCCTGCGGCTTTCACGATGTTGGGAAAAGCGGACGGAGTGTCAACTCTGTCAACTTGATCGTCACGCTGCCGCGCAGCCGCCCACGCTTGCCAGCTTGGGCTCCTGCGAGTAGCCCGTTACCAAAGATACCATCCGGGGGATGACATGACTGCTGCCGAAGCCACGCCAGAGCTGGATACGCCCGCGCACGACCGGGCCTTTCTGGGCCATCCCAAGGGGCTGGGGTACCTCTCGTTTGTCGAAGGGTGTGAGCGTTTCTCTTACTATTCCATGCAGACCCTGCTGGTGCTCTACATGGTCAAGTACCTGCTGTTGCCAGAGCATATTGGCAATGTGCTGGGCCTGCAGTGGCTGCAAAGTGCGGCCTATGGCGGCAAGGAAGGCCAGCCGCTCGCCTCGGCGATATTTGGCGATTACACCAGCCTGGTCTACCTGACCCCGATTGCCGGCGGATTGATTGCCGATCGCTGGCTGGGCCGGCGGGCAACACTGCTGGCGGGCGCAATTGTCATGGCGCTGGGCCACTTCCTGATGGCGTTCGAAGGCCTGTTCCTGTTCGCCCTGCTCGCGCTGGTCGTGGGGGTTGGCCTATTCAAGGGCAATATCGCCAGCCAGGTGGGTGAGCTTTACGGCCCCAATGACCTGCGCCGGGCCATGGCCTTTCAGATTTTCTACATCGCCATCAACGTCAGTGTGATCATTGCGCCGCTGATTTCGGGCACCTTGGGTGAAAAGGTCGGCTGGCATTACGGCTTTGGCACCGCCGGGGTGGTGATGGTTGCGGGGCTGCTGCTTTACATCAAGGCCGGACCCTGGCTGCCCAAGGAAGACCGGGCTGCCGATGCCAAGGCGGCAACTGACGGACTCGACAGCAAGCGGCTGCTGGGCTTCACCGCCGTGGCGCTGGCCCTGCTGTTCGCACTCGGTCGGGTGGTGCCAGACCTGGCCGCGATTGGCCTGTCGGGCGAAGTGGGCCTGGCCGTAGCGCTGGGCCTGCTCGCGGCAGTGAGCGCGGCGGATCGGCCGCGCGTGTTTGCTTTGCTGCTGCTGATCCCGATCCTGGCGCTGGCCATGCTGACCAACCAGCAGATCTTCAACGCCTACCTGGTCTGGGCTGACGAGCATTTCCAGCTGACCTTCTTCGGCACCACCCTGCCGACCAGCTACATGATCACGATCGATGCCGCGCTCAGCTTCTCGATGCTCGCGGCGGTGGCGCTGTTCTGGAAGTGGCGCAGCGATCGCGGTGGGTGGGAGCCGGATGAAATCGGCAAGATGATCCTGGGCTCGGTCTTCGTGATTGGCGGCGGCCTGTGCCTCTACACCGCCGCGCTGACGCAGGGAGCCGGCAAGATCGGGCTGTTCTGGCCGGTGATGTTCCACCTGCTCAACTCGATCGGCTTTGCCCATATCATGCCGGTCAGCCTGGCGCTGTTTACCAAGGTGGCGCCGCGGGCGATCGTGGCGACCGTTGTAGGGATCTATTACCTGACCTTCTTCGCCGCCAACAAGACGGTGGGGATCATCGGCGGCTGGTATTCAACCATGGATACTCCCAGCTTCTGGCTGATGCACGTCGGCACCGCCGCCGCGGGCCTGATCGGCTTTGCGGTGTTCAAGCTAGTGATGGGCAAGCGGCTGGCGCAGGCATGATGCTAGCCGAACAGGGCGATCGACTGCATCCCGACGGCGACAGCTTCGCCCCGGGTGTTCCAGATCGCCATGTTCTGGCTGGAACAGCCCTTCTCGGCATAGTTGCCCAGGGCTTGCAGCAGGAACCAGCCGTCATCGGTCTGCGGCAGCGGGGTCAGCAGGTTGATCAGCCAGGTCATCGAGCTGATGGGTACCGAACCGGTCAGCGGCATGACCCCCGGCGGCAGCGCATCGGCCAGCAGGACCAGCGCGACCATCGGATCGAGCCCGGCCGTGTCCCTGACCTTTTCCCACCACAGGATCTCGGGCACTTTCTCCTCGGTCCGCGGTTGGGCAAAGCGGCGTTCGAAGTTGGGGGCAAAGCTGGGGCCAGCGCGCTCCGGCAGCGGCACCGCCTGGTCGAGCGGAATGGTGTGCGCCGGCACGGGCACATCATGCAGGTGCAACCCGCTCGCCTCAACCGGGCCCATGAAGACGAAGGTGGCGGTCAGGCCGACACCGCTCTCGTTCGCCACCTCGGCACTGATCCAGCTGGCGTTGCGGCCCCGGCGGAGCACCTTGGCCCGGACTTCAACCGCACCCGCCAGCGGGCCGACGAAGTTGACCGTGGCCGAGCGCAGCGGCGGCAGATCGGGGGCGAGCTTCTGCGCCGCGACCAGCGCCAGCGCAGCAGAGAACCCGCCATAGCTGGTGCGGCCCTGCATCCAGTCGTCGGGGATGGTGGTGGCAAAACCACCGTCGATCGGCCGCGCGGCGGCAAGGGCTTTGGGAAGGCTCATGGGTTGACCTTAACGTAAACGTAAAGACGGTCAAGGCAGGTAGGAACATGCAATTCATCGATCTCTCGATCCCGATCACCAACGATGTGGTGTCTGACCCGCCCGTGATGCGGCCGCAGATCCACTACACCACGCACGAAACCAGCTGGGAACAGATCGCGCTGTTCTTTCCGGGCCTGGAAAAGGACGACCTGCCCGATGGCGAAGGCTGGGCGGTGGAAACGCTGACGCTCTCGACCCACAACGGCACGCACATGGACGCGCCGTGGCATTACCACTCGACCACCGATGTTGGCAGTCCTGGGGGCGCCCGCAAGGCCCCCAGCATCGATGAGGCCCCGCTCGACCGCTTCTTCCGCCCCGGCGTGAAGCTGGACTTCAGCCACCTGCCCCACGGCACCGTGGTCAGCGCCGCACAGGTTGAGGCGGAACTGGCGCGGATCGGGCACGAACTCCAGCCGCTCGACATCGTGCTGGTCCAGTCCGGCGCGATCTATGGCACGGAGAACTTCACCGATCAGGGCGTCGGTCTTGGTGCCGAAGCGACGCTGTGGCTGACCGAACGCGGGGTAGAGG
>JBEGJL010000234.1:0-3824 GCA_041184605.1 Pseudomonadota bacterium | reverse complement strand
ATAGATCCCCAGCGTGACCACCATCATGAACCACTTGAAGCGACGGAAGGGGCCGCTCACCACCTTGGGAAAGACGGCTTTCCGCTTTTCATAGTAGGATACTTTGCCCGCAGGCTCAGGGCTTAGCATTGGCCTCCCCCGTCGCGGGAGCTGCGGCAGTGGTGGCCGCCGGCGTTGCCGCCGGTGTCGCCACGAAATCCTCACCGCCCCCCAGCGAATGGACATAGGCTGCCAGCATCTTGATCGTCACCGGATCAAGCTTGCCGCCCCAGGCCGGCATCACCCCGGCATGGGCCTGTGTAATGCTGCCGACAACCTGTTCACGCTTGCCGCCATAGAGCCAGATCGCATCGGCCAGGTTCGGCGCGCCGACCTGACGGCCGCCCTTGGCTTCGGCGCCGTGGCACACTGCGCAGTTGGCGGCGAACAATTCGGCCCCCCGGGCGTTTGGCCTGCTCTTGCCAGTCAGCGAGAGGACATGATCGGCCACGGCTGCGATATCAGCCGGCGGCAGGATCCCATCCTTGCCGAAGTTCGGCATCAGGCTCTGGCGCGTGGCATCATTGCCGGGCTGGCGAATGCCGTTGGTCAGCGTCGTCTCAATGTCCTTGATGTTGCCGCCCCACAGCCAGTCGTCGTCGCGCAGGTTGGGATAGCCCTTGCTGCCCGCTGCGCCCGAACCGTGGCACTGCACACAGTTGACGCGGAAAGCGGCGCGGCCACCTTCGATCGCGGCGCGCATCAGGTCAGGCTTGCTGGCCAGTTGTTCGATCGGCGTAGCGGCCAGGGCGGCGAGCGTTCCGGCGCGGCGGGCATCCTCGGCCTTCATCTCATCAGCCAGCTGGCCGCGGCTGGTCCAGCCGGACAGGCCTTCGGTGCCCTTGTTGGCCAGCGGGATCGCCGGATAGACGATCGCATAGCCGATCGCGAAGGCGATGCAGGCATAGAAGGTCCACAGCCACCAGCGCGGCAGCGGATTGTTCAGTTCCTCGATCCCGTCCCAGCTATGGCCAACGGTTTCGACACCGGTTGCTTCGTCGATGCGCTTATCGGCCATCTTCGTCATCCTTGAAGATCATGGTCTTGGCCGCCTCGTTGGCGGAGCGGGCGCCGGGCCGGAACGGCCAGAGCACGAGGACGAGGAAAGTGACCAGCATGGCCAACAGCCCCCAGCTGTCGGCAAAGTGCCGCAGCATGTCATAGGTTGAGTGCGTGCTCACCGGCCCTTCTCCTTGGCCAGGTCTTCCTGCGCAGCGGCGCTGTTCACATCGACCAGCGTGCCCAGCATTTGCAGGTAGGCGATCAGCGCGTCCATTTCGGTCAGCTTGTCGGGCTTGCCATCAAAGTCGCGCACCTGCGCCTTGGGATAGCGCTTGTTCAGATCAGCCGCGTCACCCATCGGATCGGCCTGAAGCTTCAGGTCATCGTTGGCCTTGGCGATCTGGTCCTTGGTATAGGGCGTGCCTGCCCGGTACAGCGCGGTCAGCGTGGCGCTGGCATCGCCAGCATCCAGCTCACGATCGGCCAGGAAGGCATAGGTCGGCATGACCGATTCCGGGACCACCGCGCGCGGGTTCTTGAGGTGCTGGACGTGCCATTCATCCGAATAGCGGCCACCGACGCGGGCCAGGTCTGGCCCGGTCCGCTTGGAGCCCCACTGGAACGGCCGATCATACATTGATTCCGCCGCCAGGCTGTAATGGCCATAGCGTTCCACTTCATCGCGGAACGGGCGGATCATCTGGCTGTGGCAGACATAGCAGCCCTCGCGGACATAGATGTCACGCCCAGCCTGTTCGAGCGGTGTATAGGGGCGCATCCCCTGCACCTTCTCGATCGTGTTATCGATCCAGAACAGCGGGGCGATTTCCACGATCCCGCCGATCGTCACCGCCGCGAAGGCGGCGATGCCGAACAGCGCGATATTGCGCTCCATCTTCTTGTGGCGCTTCCAGTCTTCCTTGGGGGCGCTATCGGTTGCTTGAGAAGTCATCTTGAGAGCCCCCTTATTCGGCCGGAACAGCGGTGAGCGGACGATCGGCAGCGGGATCATGCTTCGGCTGATAGAGCGGTTCCTCGTCACGCAGGTTGCCGACGATGGTCTGCCAGACGTTGAAGGTCATGATAGCGGCACCGACCAGGAACATGCCGCCGCCAAAGGCGCGCAGCAGGTACATCGGGTGCAGCGCGGCGACCGTTTCGGCGAAGGAGTTCACCAGATAGCCATCGGCGCCGTATTCGCGCCACATCAACCCTTGCGTGATCCCCGCCACCCACATCGACGAGGCGTAGAAAACGATCCCCAGGGTCGCCAGCCAGAAGTGCCAGTTGACCATCCGCAGCGAATAGAGCCGTTCGCGCTGCCACAGCCGCGGAACCAGGTAATAGATCGCCGAGAAGGTGATCATCCCGTTCCACCCCAGCGCGCCGGAGTGGACATGGCCGATGGTCCAGTCGGTATAGTGCGAGAGCGAGTTAACGCTCTTCACGCTCATCATCGGGCCTTCGAAGGTGCTCATGCCGTAGAAGGCCAGCGCCAGCACCATCATGCGGATGATCGGATCGGTGCGGACCTTGTCCCAGGCGCCGTTGAGCGTCATCAGGCCGTTGATCATCCCGCCCCAGCTGGGCATCCACAGCATGACCGAGAAGACCATGCCCAGCGTCTGCGCCCAGTCGGGCAGCGCGGTGTAATGCAGATGGTGCGGACCCGCCCAGATGTAGAGGAAGATCAGCGACCAGAAGTGCAGGATCGACAGGCGATAGCTGTAGACCGGGCGCTGCGCCTGCTTGGGCACGAAGTAATACATCATCGCCAGGAAGCCGGCGGTCAGGAAGAAGCCCACGGCGTTGTGGCCATACCACCACTGGACCAGCGCACCCTGCACGCCCGACCAGGCCGGATAGCTCTTCGATCCGAACAGGCTGACCGGCACGTTCACGTTGTTGACCAGGTGGAGCATGGCCACGGTCAGGATGAACGAGAGGTAGAACCAGTTGGCGACGTAGATGTGCGGTTCAGACCGCTTCACGATCGTGCCGACGAACACGATCAGATAGGCCACCCAGACGATGGTCAGCCACAGATCGACGTACCATTCGGGCTCTGCATATTCCTTGCCCTGGGTGATGCCCATTAGATAGCCGGTCGCGGCCAGGACGATGAACAGCTGATAGCCCCAGAAGACGAAACGGGCGAGGCCGGGGAAGGCCAACCTCGCCCGGCAGGTGCGCTGCACCACGTAGAACGAGGTGGCAATCAGCGCGCTGCCTCCGAAAGCGAAGATCACGGCAGAGGTGTGCAGCGGACGCAAGCGGCCGAAGCTGGTCCATTCAAGGCCAAGGTTGAGCACCGGGAAGGCGAGCTGCAGTGCGATGAACAGGCCGGCCAGGAACCCGGCCATGCCCCAGAACACCGTGGCAATCATGCCGTAGCGGATCAGGTCGTCGTCATAGCGACCCTCGTCCACCGGAGCCTTCAGGAGGCCACGCGCGGCGGCCTGGAAATCGGTGGTGCGCAGGGAGACGATCAGGCCGGTCAGCGCCGCCAGGGCAAAAATGCCCATATGCACCGAAAAGCCCCAGTCGACCGCGGCCGCCATGGCAAAGATTGAAAGAAACAGTGCAGCCAGCCACCAGCCGCTGCGCGAGACTACGGATTCCATGAGCCTTCCCTCTCAGGAAATGACAGATGGGATCGCGATTGGACCCTTTGCCGCACCGCAACATTGACCGGGATCAAATTTCACCACTTGGTGCGGAAATAACCACAAACAATGCAAAAATTGCGCAAGATCAATGTTTCACGTTCGATCCGGTCGCAC
>JBEGJL010000233.1:0-3136 GCA_041184605.1 Pseudomonadota bacterium | reverse complement strand
TCGTCGGGGGGCTCGCGGGCGGGATCGGGCAGGAGGTGCATAACAACACGGCCCGACCGGAACTGGGAGTGGCAATGTCTGCTCCCGATGCCGCTGCCTTGTTGGCAGCGCACAAACGGCTGGATGCGCAACTGGGCGATTCCATCCCGCAACTGGTCATGCTCAAGGCGGTCCGACCCGGAGAAGCTTTCGATCCGGCCACCGCCATGCAGGACCAACGCGTGAACCTGGCCGCTGTGGTTACAGGCACGCTGCGGCAACCGGTGCTGAACGGACCGCAAGACCGGATTGCAGCGTGGCGTGGCCCGCTGGCCCTCCTGACCAGCGATGCCCTGCGCGGCGAAAGCGCTTACCCGGTCGTCCGCCTGTCGCCAGTCGGACTGGCAACAACCGCCGATCAGGCGCGCAGCCGGATGGTCACGGCCCAGCTTGGCCAGACCGTACTCTTCATGCTGACCATGCTGTTGGCGGGCATGGTCCTGTCAAACCTGGTCGAAGAGAAGGGCAACAAGATCATAGAGGTGCTGGCGGCCGCGATCCCGATGGATGCAGTGTTCCTCGGCAAGCTGTTCGCCATGCTCGCGGTTTCGCTGGTCGGCATTTCGGTTTGGGCTGGGGTGGGTAGCACGATCTGGTTTGTGGCGGGGAACAGTTGGGGCAACTTCCCGGCCCCGGCGGTCGGTTGGCCGCTGTTCTTCCTCCTTGGCACCGCCTATTTTGCGATGGGCTATTTGCTGCTGGGTTCGTTGTTCCTGGCGATTGGCTCGATGGCCGCGACGGTTCGCGAAGTGCAGACCCTGTCGATGCCGGTTACCATGCTACAGCTGCTGAACTTCTTCTTTGCCTCATGGGCCGTGGCCAAACCTGGCTCGGTGGTTGAATGGGCGGCGATGATCGTGCCCTTCAGTTCGCCCTTTACCATGCTGGCCCGGGCCGCTCGCGACGGGGCGCTGTTGCCACATGTGCTGGCCCTGGCCTGGCAGGCGCTGTGCGTGGCTGTCTTTGTTCGGATCGGAGCGACCCTGTTCAGGCGGTGGGTCATGAAGAGCGGACCCGCGAGCAGCGTCGAAAAGCGGACGTGGGGCAGCCTGTTGAAGCGGCGGGCCGTGTGATGATTAAGGCCC
Organism: Pseudomonadota bacterium; assembly: GCA_041184605.1. Taxonomy (GTDB): domain Bacteria; phylum Pseudomonadota; class Alphaproteobacteria; order Sphingomonadales; family Sphingomonadaceae; genus Novosphingobium. Next base: position 2,012 of record JBEGJL010000233.1, on the reverse strand, counting down.
GCCCCCGACCCGCTATTGACTCTCTGGTAAGTTGGACCAGATAAGTCTCAATGGAAAACTGATTGCGGCCCACGCAGCAGAGAGGATTCGTCATGGCTACCCAGTTCGCCGATGCCCCCTTCAAGTACCGTTCCTCGCCTACCGCTACCGAAGCGTTCGAGGCCTGGCTGAAGGAGCATGGCCAGGAACTGCCCAAGCACACCCACCCGTGGGATGTTTCGCGCTCGGACATTTACGTTGAAGATCGCTGGCAGCCGATCTTCGCTGAAATGCGCGCCAAGGCGCCGATCAACAAGGTCGAAGGTACGCCCTATGGCGATTACTGGAACGTGACCACGGTCAAGACTGTCCAGCATGTCGAATCCTTGCCGGAACTGTTCTCGTCCTCGTGGCAATATGGCGGGATAACGATTGGCGATCCGCCGGAAGACGTAACGCCCGAGCATCTGGAAGAGCGCCGCTTGCCGATGTTCATTGCGATGGATCGGCCTGAGCATACCGGCCAGCGTCGCACTGTTGCACCGGCCTTTACCCCCGGTGAAATCGACAAGATGGCGGCCGAAGTGCGCATGCGCACCGCCGCCACGCTCGACAGCCTTCCCTGGGGTGAGGAGTTTGACTGGGTCGACAAGGTCTCGATCGAACTGACCACTGGCATGCTGGCGATCCTGTTCGGCTTCCCGTGGGAGGATCGCCGCTTGCTGACCTTCTGGTCCGACTGGGCCGGCGATGTTGAGCTTGGCCTGGCGCGTGAGCTGAATGACACCCGCTTCGAAATCCTCCAGGAAATGGCCCAGTACTTTGGCCGCCTGTGGATGGAACGGACCGGCGCACCGCCGAGCCGCGATCTGATTTCGATGATGATCAATTCGGACGCGATGAATCACATGAGCCCGCAGGAGTTCATGGGTAACCTCGTTCTGCTGATCGTCGGCGGCAACGACACCACCCGCAACACCATGTCGGGGATCGTCCACGCGCTCGACCAGTTCCAGGACCAGCGGGCGATCTTTGAAAGCGATCCCTCGGTGATCCCCAACGCGGTGCAGGAATGCATCCGCTATGTCACCCCGCTGGCCCACATGCGCCGCACTGCGACCGACGATGCCGACCTGTTCGGCAATCAGATCAAGAAGGGTGACAAGCTGATCCTGTGGTACATCTCGGCCAACCGGGATGAGACGGTGTTCGAAAATCCCGACAAGCTGATCATCACCCGCGAAAACGCCCGCCGCCATTTGTCTTTCGGCTATGGCATTCACCGCTGCGTTGGGGCTCGATTGGCTGAGCTGCAGTTGAAGATCCTGCTTGAGGAAATGCACGAGCGGCGGATGCGGGTGAACGTAACCGGCCCAATCCAGCGCGTGCGTGCCAACTTCGTCCATGGCTTCCGCAAGCTTGGCGTCACGCTGAGCAAGTTCTGATGGCGGCGCGGCGGCAATTCCTTGGTTGGCTGGCGGCCGGGGTCGCCGCTTCGGGCATTGCTGCCTGCTCCAACGCCGAAGCGCGCACTTATCCGGTCAGCTTCAGCGATGCCGAATGGAAAAAGCGGCTGACCAAGGAGCAGTATTATATCCTGCGCCAGAAGGGCACGGAGTATCCCGGTACCTCGCCGCTGCTGCACGAAAAGCGCAAGGGTGTCTTCGTCTGTGCGGCGGATGGCAATCCGCTCTATTCCAGCGCCACCAAGTACGAAAGCGGCACTGGCTGGCCAAGTTTCTGGGATGTGTTGCCCGGCGCGATCGCGACCTCGACCGATTTCGAAACCGGCTATCCGCGAACCGAGGTGCATTGCACGCGCTGCGGCGGGCACCTGGGCCACGTGTTCAATGACGGGCCCAAGCCGACTGGTAAGCGCTATTGCATGAATGGCGACGCATTGCTGTTCCGCCCCGCCTAGCGGACCCGGTAGAGTCGCAGGTTGCCCGTGGCGAAGCCCGGCACGGGTTGGAGCCAGTCGGGCACCCGCTTCTCGAAAATCCGATCAGCCAGGTTGTCCTTGCCGAAGTTGG
>JBEGJL010000232.1:0-2702 GCA_041184605.1 Pseudomonadota bacterium | reverse complement strand
CCAACGACATGGTCTATAAGGGCATCAAGGACGCCAAGCAGCGCGAGAGCGTCACGCTCGATTTCAATCCGCTCAAAGGCTCCAAGGCCGGCGAACTGTCCGCGCGTTGGGATGTCGTGCTTGGGTTTACGCCGGAAGGGTAGTGAGGGTAGGGGCAGCACCGCGTGATGCCCTAGCTGTCCCGATGTAGGGCCGACCATCCTTGGTCGGCCGCGGCCAAGCAGGGATGCTTGGCCCTACCCGATGCGGGAATTGTAATTTCAAACGGAACCCGGAGGCCGGAGGATTGGCCGGGGATGCATTTTCAGGTCTCTGGTCTCGGCCATCGGGTCTCAGGTTCGGGTGCTTCGGGTACGGGTGCGGGTCCCGGGTCTGACGCCTGAACCTGAGTGTCTGAACCAGGGGCCTGAGGCCCGAGACCCGGAACCCGAGAATGCCTCGTCCCTTTCCTCGCCTTTACGCTTTTGCATCCTGCCGCGTTTTCTCACTCTCCATCCTATGCCAACCCCTCGTCGCGATTTCCTGAAACATTCCGCTTGGCTTTCGCTCGCCGCGCTCGGCCTGACCGCCCGCGCCGCCGAGTCCGCGCCGGCCGCCAAGATCTCCCGCCTGCGCACCTCGCTCAACGCCTACTCGTTCTACGTCGAGCTGAACCTCGGATTGAAGGAGCCGACCAATCCGAAGGCGATGAACCTGCATCAGCTGCTGACGTTCACCGCCGAGGCCGGGTTCGACGCCATCGACCTCACGGGTTATTTCTTCGCCAGCTACCCGAAGGCGCCGACCGACGCCGAGATCTTCGCGATCAAGCACGAGGCCTTCCGTCTCGGACTCGAGATCAGCGGCAGCGGCGTGAAGAACGAGGTGACCACGGCCGACAAGGCCCTGCGCGCCGAAGGCAAGCAGCGCATCAAGGACTGGGTCGACGTCTGCGTGAAGCTCGGCGCGCCCGTGCTGCGCGTCTTCGCGGATACCAACATTCCTCCGAACAAATGGCAGGCTGTCTCCGGTGGCGCCACGCGCGACGTCGTCGAGGGCTGGATCGCCGATGATTTTCGCGAGTGCGCCGAATATGCCGCCGCCCGCGGCATTTTCATCGGCGTGCAGAACCACGGGGATTTCCTGACCACCGGCGCGGAGCATGTCAGCCTGCTCAAGCGCGTGAACCATCCGAACTGCCGCGCCATCGTGGACACCGGCAAGTACCTCACCGAAGACCCGTACGTCGACATGGCTCTTGCGGCACCCTACGCCGTGAACTGGCAGGTCAAGGAGACCCCCTTCGGCAAGCCGAACAAGCCGCTCACCGACATGCGCAAGATCGTGAAGATCGCCCGCGAGGCCGGCTACAACGGCTACCTGCCGATCGAGTCTCTTCCCATGGGCCGCAAGAATTACGACACCCCGGGCGAACTGAAGCGCATGCTCAAGGAGCTCAAGGCCGCGATCGCGGAGTGAGGCTCAGATGGCCCGCTTAGGGCCATTGAGCAGCCGTCCGACCAATGTGTCGCGGACCAGAAAATGATAGGTGAGTAACAGGAGAGACAAGTCGGCCACGGTGATCAGGAGGAGTTTCCACGGGCTCGGCCAAGGGAGTTGGCTGACCCAGTATTGCGACCATATCACCAGCGGAAGATGTGCGAGGTAGATCCAGTAGGAGGCATCGGCGAGATACCTGATCCAGGAGGAGGGCCGGGATGACCAGGCTTCGGCGCATCCGATCAGGCCGAGCGTCATCACCCATGCGTACAGCGATTCCGCGATCATGGCGAAGTTGTCCGCCGTGCTCAGCGATAAAGTCGCCGCCCGCGCCTTCCAGGCTGGCGAGACAAGCGCGACGCAGAGCGGCAGCAAAACCATGATCGCTACCGGGAGCTGCCATTTCCAGCCGCCAGTGAGATGGGTAAGGCGAGTCGGATCGCTTTGGCAGCAGGCGCCAAAGGCGAAGAAGACCCCGTAGAATCCCAGTATCCTGAAGTCGGGAATCAAGGCGGCTGAGGTTCCCGGTCCGACGAATACGTGCGGCCCCCCTGGCATCGACCAGAGGAGCACGGCTGAAAGGATGATAGCGATGAGCAGGCCGGACTTGCCTGCGACTTTGCGCACATCCGGAGACCATTTGGCTAGCCGTGCAAGGACGATGGTCACGGCGAAGGCGCCGACCAGCCAAAGCAGGAACCATAGGAACCAAAGATATGAGAAGAGCCCTCGGTCATCCCATCGCAGGAGGCGAAAAGGAATCGCCGGGTTGAACTGGTGCAAGATCCACGGCACTCCGACTAAGAAGGCCGCCATCGCGGCGACCAGCGGGCCGCCGATGCGGGCCAGCCGATGACGCAGCAGGCCGCACAGCCCTTTGCGTTCGAAGAGCAGGGCGGTGAAATAGCCGCTGACCAGGAAGAAGAGCGGCATCCGGCACCCGTGGACCAGGAAGAGGAACAGGAACCACCAAGGGCTCTGCTGACTATCCTGGATAATCCACGGCATGCCAGGCGCGAAGGAGTGCGCCGCATGGAACGCGACGCCGGTGAGCATTGCGCCGGCACGAAGTGCGTCGAGGTCGTGGCGTCTTGTCGATACGTCGGGGGCGGCAAGCATGCGGAATATCCTCTTCTTAGGAGCCGATGGCTTGGCCGCCAAGGGTCAAAGCCTGCGGCGTGAGTATGGCCTAGATTGTTTCAGGTGGCGGAAATCTATCGGGT
>JBEGJL010000231.1:0-5646 GCA_041184605.1 Pseudomonadota bacterium | reverse complement strand
ACCCCAGCGATCCTCGGTCAGCGGGGTAACACTGGTGCGGAACTTCGCGGCATCCAGCTTGAGCGGCGCCAGTTCCGCCGCCACGGCGCCATCAAGCCTGCCCGCGGCGGCCCGGCGCGCTGCTGAAAGCGCTTCAGCCTTCGTTCGATAGTCTGCCCCGGCCTTCGCAGCGGCAGCTTCCAGCGCGGCGAGATCACCCTCCCCGCCCTCGATCGCGTCAAGTGTGGCCCGGAGCGCACGCATCTTCGCAGGCAGTTCATCAACCGCACACTGATGCTTGCGCGCGGCGGCGCGCAGGTCGAACAGCCGGGTTTCAATCCGGTCAAGCATGGCCGGATCATGGTTCAGCGCCTCGGCCGCGCGGGCCAGCCGGTCCTCGGCCTCGCTCGCCTCGATCACCGCGCGGTCCAGTGCGGCCAGCGCCTCGCCCAGCAGCGGATGTTCGCCCGCGATCCGGTCCAGCCGCCGCGCCGCGCCGCGCAAGGCGGCCAAGGCCGAATCCGATCCGGCCCACAGGTGCTGCAATTCGGCGAGATCGCCCGACAGCCGCTCCCCCTTTTGCATGTCGGCCCGGGCCCCGGCCAGTTCCTCTTCCTCGCCCTCAACCGGCTCCAGCGCGGTCAGTTCAGCGAGGTGGGCAACGATCAGGTCACGGTCAGCCGCTGCCTGATCCAGTGCGGTGCGCGCCGCATCCAGTGCATCGGTCCGCGCGCGCCATTCGCGCCAGGCCTGTTCCACCGCCGCCGCATCGCCGCCGCAATAGCGATCGAGCAAGGCGCGGTGGCCGCGCGGATTGACCAAACCGCGATCGTCATGCTGCCCGTGCAGCTCTACCAGCGCCGGCGCCAGCTCGCGCAGCAGGGCCACGCCAACCGGTTGGTCATTGATAAAGGCCTTCGATCCGCCATCAGCCTTGACCCGGCGCTTCAGGATCAGCGGCTCACCGGGGTCAACGTCAACCTCCGCCTCGGCCAGTGCGGCACAGACGAGATCGGGCAGACGGGTAAATTCAAAGCTGGCGGTAACGCTGGCTTGTTCCTCACCCGCGCGGACCAGCCCGGAATCCGCCCGGTCCCCCAGCACCAGGCCCAGGGCATCGAGCAGGATCGATTTGCCCGCCCCGGTCTCCCCTGTCAGCACGCCCAAACCACCCGCAAAATCGAGGTCGAGCGCCTCGATCAGGACAACATTGCGGATAGATAGGCGGGTCAGCATGTTCGCGGACTGTTCTAGCGGCTGATGGCGCGCAGGGCAAACCCCGCCATCCACAACCAGCTAAGGGGCGAGGCAGCCATTGCTGCCCCGCCCCCCAAGGCAGATCCCCGGATGGAAGGGATCGCATGACTGCCGACGGCGGGTAACGAGGAGAGAGGATTGCCCGCCGCCGGAAGCCGATCGATCAGATCGATAGTTTCAGTGTCACCCCAACGGTCCGCGGATCGCCAGGCTGGCCGACAATCAGGCCGACATTGCTGGGTGCAACCTGGAGCAGGTCGAAGTAGCCGACATCGAAGACATTGCGGACCCAGCCGTACAACTCGAAGCCCTCGCTGCGAAAGCCGGCGCGCAGGTTGGTCAGCGCATAGCCCGCAACATTGGTGTAGATCGACGGTGAGGGATTGGACGAAAAGTCTGAACGGTAATTGCCATCAACCCCCAGATAGACCTGCCCTTCATTGCCAAAGGCGGTGACTGGCGCGTTGGCCTCTGCCCCATAGGAGAAAGCCCATTTCGATACGCCTGGCAGGCGCTGGCCGGAGATGTTGCAATTGGCCGGGCTCAAACCGCCCGGCGTGCCCGGTGCGCCCGGCGTTTGCCCGGCGGTGACGGTGGTGCCTCCAGACAGTTCCAGCGGGCAGGGTGCGTCAACAAAGCGGACATATTTGGCATCGGTATAAGCGCCATTGGCATAGGCGCTGAACCGATCGCTGGCGCGGATCTTGAAGTCTGCCTCCAGCCCCTGCGACCGGACCTTGCCGGCATTGGCGAGATAGCCGCGCAGCACGCCAAGTTGGCCATTGGTCACCGTGGCCTGGTAATCAGCAATGTCGGTCCGGAAGGCCGTGACATTGAAGGTCGCCTTACGGTTCAGGAACTGCGTTTTGAGCCCCACTTCAAAGTGGTTGACGGATTCCGGCCTGATTGTCCCGGCCGAAAGGATCGGGTTGCCGGCCGCGTCGGTTGGCAAGCCATTCTGGTTGATCCCGACCGTCTTGAAGCTCTTGGCATAGGTTGCATAGGCCAGCACGTCGGGTGCCAGCTTGTAATTGACGTTCAGGTCATAGCTAAAGTTCCAGTCACCGACCGAAGGAGCGGATAGCTGCGGCTGATAGACCCCGCACTGCGCCGCGCCAATGCTGCCGGCGGGTTGCGGGCAGGTCAGCAGCGCGCCGCTGCCGGTCGTGACCACGCGCTGGTAAAAGCCCGACTTCCTGTCGTAATTGATCCGCGCGCCGGGCTGCACCGTCAGCTGATCGGTAAGCTTCCAGCTGACCTGCCCGAACAGCGCCGCGCTGGTGCTCTTCAGGTACTGCGTGTTGCGCGCGGTCAGCCCGTTCAGCACCGCCGGATCAAGCGCCAGCGCCCCGGTCAGGTTCCAGCGGCTCGCATTCGCACCTTGCTGTTCCAGCCCCTGCGTATCGATCCGCTGGTGGAAGCCGAACAGGCCCGCGACAAAATCGAACCGATCACCCGAATAGTTGTAGCGGAATTCCTGGCTGTACTGGTCCTGCTGCGAGGGATTGTTCGAGGCGGAAACGATCGACAGGCCGGTGAAATCGCGGTCATTCTCTGGCTTCCAGTCCCAGAACCGCCAGGCGGTGATCGAGGTCAGCGTACCGTCCCCCAGATCCCATTTCACCCGCGCCGAAACGCCGCCGATCTTGTTTCCGGCATTGAGCGGCGCATCGATATCGGTCAGCCGGGCAAACGGATCGCGGCTGACCACCTGATAATTCTGCAAGGCGGCCAGCGCTTCATACTGCCGCGCCAGCGCGCGCTGGGTCAGGCCGGTGCGAACGAAGACCGTGCCGCAGCATTCCGGATTCTGCCATGAGTAGTCGCCCGACAGCGTGACGGACAGCGCGTCGCTCGGCTGCCAGAGGACCTGCGCGCGCAGGCCGCGGTTGTCCTGCTCGTTGATATAACGGCGGCTGGTGACGTTGTAGATCGTCCCGCGCCGGTTGGTGAATGCCCCCGCCAGCCGCACGGCCAAGGTGCCGGACAGCGGCCCGGAAACCGCCGCCTTGGCCTGGGTGAAATCCAGATTGCCCAGCGTCAGTTCGGCCCGCGCCTCGAAATCGAAGGTGGGCTGGTTGGTGGTGATGTTGATCGCCCCGGCGGTGGTGTTCTTGCCATAGAGCGTGCCCTGCGGCCCGCGCAGCACCTCGACCTGCTGGACATCGAGGAAGTCAAACGTCGCGGCGGCAACGCGGGCGTTGTAGACATCGTCGACATAGATCCCCACGCCCTGTTCGAACCCGTCGCTGGTCAGCCCGAACGGCACGCCCAGGCCGCGGATGTTGACCGCCGTGTTGCGCGGATTGGACGTGTAGACCTGCAGCGTCGGTGCCAGGGTCTGGAGCTTCACCACGTTGAAGTTGCCGGTCGCCTCGATGCTGTCGCCGCGGATCACAGAGATCGCCAGCGGCACCGATTGCGCGGCCTCCTGCCGACGGCGGGCGGTGACGATGATGACGTCGCTGCTCGCTTTCGAGGCGGTGGTTTCGTCACCCTCCTGCGGCGCGGCGGCCTCGGGAGTGGCAGGTTCGGCATGAGCAATGGCTGGCAGAGCAATGGCACTGACCAGCAAGACGGGACGAAGGAAGGGATGCATGACGAGACTCCGGGATTGGGATCAGGTCGCATCCGGCGGTCCGGTCTGCGGGAATGGGTAAGGTCTATTCAGGCGAAGCGCTGGCGCTCCGTCACTTCGAGCTGGACCACCCGGCCGTCATGAACGACCAGCTGGACCACCCCGAACTGCAACCGCCCGATCGCCTCGGCCGCGGCGCGGAGCGCGGCCTCGGTTGCCTCGCTTGGCGCAGGGTGCGGCTGGTTGAGCGGCAGGGGGCGCGGGCGCTGCATCGGACGATTCCTTTCGCCGCCACGCTAACTCCACCGTTTCGATAGACAATGCGGTTTTTGCTTGCTGCCGGTGAAGCGCCGCTTTCTTGCGGCAGCCGGAATGGGCCCCGGCTCAGCCCTCGGCGAAGGGCGGCTCCAGCGTGATCGGATCGGCCAGGCTCATCCGGTCGAGCATCGCCGCCATCTCGTCCCGCAGGGTCAGCATCAGGCCGCGCAGGCGGCATTCGGCTTCGGGCAGGCAGTTCTGGCAATGCTCGTGCGCGTTGCGGCTGGCGCAGGGGACCAGGGCCAGGCTGCCGCGGGTCAGGCGGATGATGTCGCCATAGCGGATGTCGACCGGCGGCAGCGCCAGTTCATAGCCGCCGTCGCGCCCGCGGGTCGAAACGACCAGCCCCTCGCGCCCCATTTCCGAGAGGATCACGGTCAGGAACTTGCGCGGGATGTTCTGCGCCTCGGCAATCGCGTCCAGCCGGATCGGCCCCTCGCGATAGTGATCGGCAAGGTGCTGCAAGGCACGGATCGTATAGCGGGTCTTCTGCGACAACATCGGCCGCTATCTCAGCGCCCGCCGCAGCCAAATGTCAACCGTTGGAGTAGAACTCTGCCCGCAGCAGAGCCAGATGCATCACACCGCCGGGGTATTCGGCGCGTATTTCTGCATCAGGTCATAGGCCTTCTTGTACCACTCGCTGCCCGGATAGTTGGTGCCCAGCACGGCGGCGGCCTTCTGCGCCTCGGCCGGAACGCCGATCGCCAGGTTGCTTTCCACGATGCGATAGAGCGCTTCGGGGGTGTGGCTGGTCGACTGATAGCTATCGATCACGTTGCGGAACCGCAGGCTGGCTGCCAGCCACCGGCCCGATCGCTGATAGAACCGGCCGACTTCCATTTCCTTGCCGGCCAGGTGATCGTTCACCAGGTCGATCTTCAGCCGCGCATCGGCGGCATAGCGGGTGTTCGGATAGCGCCGCACCAGCTCGTTCATCGAATCGAGCGCCAGCCGGGTGATCTTCTGGTCACGGCTGACATCGCTGATCTGCTCGTAATAGCTCAGCCCGATCAGGTAATAGGCATAGGGCGCATCGCGGTTGCCCGGATGGATCGAAAGGAACCGCTGCGCCGATTGGATCGCCTTGGTGTAATCGCGATCGACGTAATAGGAGAACGCGCTCATCAACTGGGCGCGGCGGGCCCAGGGCGAATAGGGATGCTGGCGCTCCACCTCGTCAAACAGGGCGGCGGCGATCTTGGTATCGCCCTTGTCCAGCCGATCCTTCGCCGCCATGTAGAGCGTATCGACATCGCGCGCGACAAAGGCCGTATCCTTGGCCTTCCCACCCCGTCCGGCGCACCCGGCCGTAAACAGCATGGCCGAAGCGGCAGTGGCGATCAGGGCGAGCTTGAGCGGCGAGCGAGCATTCATGGGCCCAGCCTATAACCGCCACCTACATGAACGCCAAGTGAAGTTACGGCACTTATGCCGGGTGTGATTGCCCCCGCGCACCCGCCTCCGCCGAAACCATTTTCCTACACCCCCCTGCCTGGGTCATGGTCGCGGGT
>JBEGJL010000230.1:0-3789 GCA_041184605.1 Pseudomonadota bacterium | reverse complement strand
AGTGGTGGAGCCGATGGCCCAGCCCAACGGCTGCAAGCTCTGCTTCGGCGCGCGGCCGGGCATCGGCCATCCCGGCCAGTTCCATCGGCGTCATCACGTTTTCGAGCGCAGTCATGGTGGGCAGCAGGTGGAAGGCCTGCAGCACGATCCCAATCCGACCTCGCCGGGCTGCGGCAAGGGCATCTTCATCGAGCCTCGCAAAGTCAGCACCCGCAACATATAGAGCGCCGCCGCTGGCCCGTTCCAGCCCGGAAAGCACCGCCATCAGCGAGCTCTTGCCCGAGCCTGATGGGCCGAGCAACGCCAGTGTCTGTCCTTGCGGAACAGTCAGGTCGATCCCGCGCAGGATTTCTACTGCCGCCTCGTCAGAGCCAAGGGTCAAGGTGAGGTTCGTGGCGGTGATCGCCGATTGGGGGCTTGTCACGTCAGCGAATGGCCATAGCTAGGGGAAAACGAATTGAAGGAACCTTCCGGCATGAAATGGAATTCCGCCGCCCGACTTGCAAGCCCTCTGGCGCTAGCCTTTGTGCTGGGTGCCTGCGGTTCTGGGCAGCCTGCAAGCCCTGCGCCAACCCAAGCCGCCTCCGCGACATCCGACCTGCCGGTGATGGGGGATGAACTGCGGATCGTTGCGCTGGGTGACAGCCTGTTTGCCGGATACGGGCTGGAACCGGGGCAATCCTATCCCGCGCGGCTTGAGGCGGCGCTCCGGGCGCGGGGGCTGAATGCCCGCATCACCAACGCCGGCGTTTCGGGCGACACGACGGCTGGCGGGCTTGAGCGGCTCGATTTCACGCTGAACAGCCTGTCCAAGCCACCCGCACTGGTCATCATCAGCCTGGGCGGTAACGACATGTTGCGCGGCTTGCCGCCAGAGGCGACCCGCAAGAACCTGGATGAGATACTGGGCAAGCTCAAGGCCCGAGGGGTCCCAGTGGTGCTGATGGGCATGCTGGCAGCACCGAACCTTGGCACCGAATATCGCGGCAAGTTCGATCCGATCTACCCCGCGCTGGCCAAAAAGTATGACGTCGCACTGGTGCCCTTCTTCCTCCAGCCACTGCTGGGGCGGCCTGATCTGGTTCAGGCAGATCGGATTCATCCCACCTTGCCGGGGATCGAACTGATGGTCGAGGCAACAGTCGACAAGGTAGCCGGGGCCTTGCCCAAGGCTGCTAACCCAGCCGCTCCACCGAACCGTTCCTGACGCGCCAGATCGCGGCTTCCTCTGCAATTGCTTCGAACGGCGCGAGTTCGGTTCCGGTTAGCCAGACCTGCGCCTTTCCGGCACGCAGTCTATCAAACAAGGCTATGCGGCGGACCGGATCAAGGTGGGCTGCCACTTCGTCCAGCAAGAGCAGGGCGGGGCGGCTGTCGTGCAGCAGATCGGCATGGGCCAGCGTGATCGCGATCAGCAGGGCTTTCTGCTCACCGGTGGAACAGGCGCTGGCTGGCTGGCCCTTGCCGGCCATGGTCACGGCAAGCTCATCGCGGTGAGGTCCGGTCAGGGTGCGCTGGGCGGCGCGGTCGCGCCGCCGGGTTGCTGCCATCTCCGCGGCAAGGGCAGCGGCATCCAGCGGTCCGCCGGGCTGATAGACCAGCTCCGGCCGCGCGAAGGGAGCTTCAGGCAATAAGGCCAGACGTTCCGACAAAGCTGAAACCAGCCGCGCCCGGGCCTGTGCCACCAGTGCCCCTGCTTCTGCCAGCTGGCCTTCCAGCGCATCGATCCAGGCCTGGTCGGGCTCGATTGCTTCACTCAGCAGTCGGTTGCGTTCGCGCAACGCGTTTTCCATTCGCGCGGCGTTTTTTGCATGGCCAGGTTCCAGCGCCAGGACCAGGCGATCAAGGAACCGCCGCCGCGCGCCTGCGCCTTCGCTGAACAGGCGGTCCATCGCCGGGGTCAACCAGCCGATTGATAGCCATTCGGACAGGCCCAAGGCCGGGATTTCGGCCCCATTGGCGCGGGCAATGCGGCGTCCGGGGCGATCGGGCCGAATACCGGTGCCAAGCTGGACGCTACCATTCAGTTCAGCGCTCACGGCACAGCCGCCATCACCGCTCTGGCTGGGCAATTCGGTAAGCGCCGCTCGCCGCAGCCCCCGCCCCGGAGCAAGCAGGGAGATGGCTTCCAGCACGTTGGTCTTGCCGGCACCGTTCTCGCCCACCAGCAGGTTGAACTGCGCAGTGCCGGCCAGCCGGGTTTCCGGATGATTCCGGAAATGGGTCAGGGTGATGCCGTCAAGCGCCATTGGCAGGGCGATAGTATCGTCATGGCGTGCTGTCATCCCAATGCGCGCTGCGCACAGTTGGTGAATTTTCCCAAAACATGGCATTCACCCTGCGGAAAGTTACTAGTTCAGGATTAGAACTGACAGTTTTTCGCCATTTTCCCGATTTGGCACGACCCCTGCAATCATTGTGGCATCCGCAGGAATGGTCCCGCGGAAGGTTCAAATGGAAAGGGAAATTATCATGTTCGGTCTCTCACAACTGCCCGCCCGCTTCACTGCCGCTGTATCGGCCTTTGCTCTCTCGCTCGCCCTGATCGGCGCCACTGTCTCGATGCCGAGCCAGGCCCAGGCCCAGACCAGCACCTATGTCGGAGTTGTCGCCTAATGAGCTCGCTTGATCGTTCGCGTGCAAATAGCACGCCTGCTCGCGGCTTCCGCCTCAACAAGGCCAACGGCAAGTTCATGGGTGTCAGCGCCGGGATCGCCGATTACTTCAACGTCGATGTCACGCTGGTCCGCCTGGGCTGGGTGCTTGGCACGATCCTTGGATTCGGCAGCCTGGTACTCGTCTACCTCGCAATCGGCCTCATCGCCGATTGAGTTCGCCGGTGAGGCCCCGCCCAAACGCGGCGGGGCCGCCCACCGAGCACCTCAGACCGACTTGGCCTTGGCAAAGGGCGAGAAGTCGGTCCCCTCGTCGAAGACCTCCACCCCCTCGCGACGCTTTAGCCAGCCGACCACCGCATAGGTCACCGGGGTGAGCAGCGCTTCCCACAGCACCTTCAGCAGCCAGTTGGTGACCATCACGGTCAAAACCTGCTGGGTCGTCCAAATCCCCAGGAAGGCGATCGGATAGAAGATCAGGCTGTCGACCGCCTGCCCGAAGAAGGTCGAGCCGATGGTGCGGGTCCACAGTGCCTTGCCCTTGGTCAGGATCTTCATCTTGGCCAGAACGAAGCTGTTCACGAACTCACCGGCCCAGAACGCGATCACCGAGGCGGCAACAATGCGCCAGGTGCTGCCGAACACGCTTTCATAGGCGGCTTGCCCGTCCCAGCCGGCAGCAGGCGGCATGGCCACCACGACATAGCTCATAAAGGCCATGAACAGCATGGCCGCAAAGCCCATCCAAACGCAGCGGCGCGCGTTGGCATAGCCATAGACCTCGGTCAGCACGTCGCCGATGACATAGGAAACCGGGAAGAACAGGATCCCGGCGCCAAAAGTGTAGCCGCCCAGCGTTGCCAGCTTGCTGGCCCCGATCAGGTTGGACAGCAGCAGGATCGCGACAAAGGCCGCCATCACATAGTCGAAATAGCGGAAGTGGCGCCGTGCGCCGCCTTGTCCGTCCAGCTGGGCGAGATTGTTGCTCATTTCCACTGCCTAACGCGGTTTGCGCGCCAGGCAAACCCCGCCTATGGGATGCACAGCGCGCGCCCGTAGCTCATCTGGATAGAGCGCGAGACTTCTAATCTTGAGGCAGCAGGTTCGAGTCCTGCCGGGCGCGCCAAGTGCACAACCTTCAAATAACTTTTTTGGTTTGTGCGCTGGACTTTGC
>JBEGJL010000229.1:0-3651 GCA_041184605.1 Pseudomonadota bacterium | reverse complement strand
ACGTTGAGGTACCGATCCATCCACGGCCCACCGCCATGCTCCTCCTGCCCGTGGGCTTTGAGGAAATAGGCGGCAACCATCGGCGTGATCATGCGTGCAACGGCCAGTGACATCAGCACCGAGACCACCACGGTCAGGCCGAAATTCTTGAAGAACTGGCCCGATACGCCCGGCATCAGACCGACCGGCAGGAACACCGCAACGATCGAGAAGGTGGTTGCGACCACCGCCAGGCCAATCTCGTCGGCGGCGTCAATTGAGGCCTGATAGGCGCTCTTGCCCATGCGCATATGCCGCACGATGTTCTCGATCTCCACGATCGCATCGTCAACCAGCACCCCGGCGACCAGGCCCAGCGCCAGCAGCGACAGGGTGTTGAGCGTGAAGCCCATCAGGTCCATGAACCAGAAGGTCGGGATCGCCGAAAGCGGGATCGCAAGGGCTGAAATGACCGTGGCGCGCCAGTCACGCAGGAAGAAGAACACCACGATGACTGCCAGGATCGCCCCTTCGACCATGGCCGAAATCGAGCTCTCATACTGGGCCTTGGTATAATCGACCGAGGTGAACTGGCGGATGAACTTGATCCCCGGGTTCTCCTTCTCGATCTTCTTGATCTCGGCCGCGGCGCTATCATAGACTGAGACGTCCGAGGCACCGCGAGCGCGCGCGATCCCGAATGTCACCACGGGCTTGCCATCGGCCTTGCCCATGCTGGTAACCTCGCCATAGCTGTCCGAAACACGAGCGAAGTCGCTCAGCTTGACCGTCCGGCCGTTGCCCAGCGGGATATCGGTCTGCGACAGTTCATAAGCCGTTTCGGCATTGCCGAGCACGCGAACCGACTGGCGGGAGCCCGCAATTTCGGCTCGGCCGCCAGCAGCGTTGATATTCAACTGGCGCAGCTGGGCATTAACCTGGCTGGCGGTAATCCCCAGCGATTGCATCCGCGCCGGATCAAGCGTCACCGTGATTTCGCGGTTGACCCCGCCACCGCGATTGACCGCCGCCATGCCGGGAATGTTTAGCAGCCGCTTGGTCACCGTATCATCGATGAACCAAGACAGCTGCTCGATCGTCATGTCGTCTGCCTGGACCGCCCAATAGGCAATCGGATCGGATGACGTCTGGGCTTTGACCACCTGCGGCTCAAGAATGCCGTCGGGCAAGTCGCCGCGCGCCTGGTCAACCGCGTTCTTCACCTCGTTGACCGCCTCGTTGACATCCTCGCCGATCTTGAACTCGATCATCGTCTGGCTGCGGCCTTCGGACGCGGTCGAGCTGATCGATTGCACGCCGGAAATAGTCCGCACGGCGGATTCGACGCGCTGGGTGATCTGGGTCTCGATCTCGGTCGGCGCCGCACCCGGCTGCGCGATGGAGACGATGACCATCGGAAATTCGACATCCGGGTCGTTCTGAACTTCCATCTGTGCGAAGCTCATGATCCCGGCCAGCATCAGGCCGATGAACAGCACGATCGGCACCACCGGGTTGCGGATTGACCAGGCCGAGATGTTGCGGAAGTTCATCGCCAGATCCTGTCTTCGGCCAGAAGGCCGCTTACTGCTTCACAAGCTTGGGGTTGATCGTTTCGCCCGGCGAAAGGAAACCGCCCGCCCGCATCACGACCTGTTCGGTGCCATTCAGGCCTGCGATCACGGCAATCCCGTTCGCCGTCACCAACCCGGTCTTCACGTTACGGCGTTCGGCCTTGTTGTTCTTACCGACGATGTAGACATAGCTCCCTTCGTTATCCGAAAGGATCGCAGATTCCGGCAACATTGGCGCCACGACCGTGCCGGCCTTGATAACCGCAGTGGCGAACCCGCCCGGTCGCAGTTCGGGAGCATAGGGCAGTGCCACCCGCGCGATGCCCTGGCGGCTCTGCGGATCAATCACCGGGGCAGTCTGCCAGACCTGACCCGCAAAGACCTTGGCGCCGCCTACCGGGGTCACTTCCGCGCGCACGCCATTGCTGATCTGCGCCAGTTCGGTTTCGCCGACCAGCGCACGCAGCTCCATCTCGCCGCCCTTGGCCAGACGGAACAGGACACCCGAACCAGCGCTTACCACCTGGCCCGGCTCAACCTTGCGCTCAAGCACCAGGCCGGCGGCCGGCGCAACTACGTTAAGGCGGCCTAGCTGCGCGTTGATCACGCCAAGCTGGGCGCCGGCGACCCGCACCTGCGCCGCGGCCGAATCGCGCTGGGCAGTCAGCCGGTCAATGTCAGCCTTGGACACAAAGCCTCGCTCAACCAGCTTGAGCGCCCGATCGAGATTGGCCTGCGCGAGTTGGGCATTGGCGCGTGCGACCTCAATTTGGGCCGCCTGGCTGGCGCGCTGCTGGACCTGCACCGAACGGTCAATAACCGCCAGCACCTGACCTGCACTAACCCATTGTCCCGGTTCCACCAGCACAGCCGCCACCTGTCCGCCTTCACCGGGAACGCCGACCGGCAATTCACGGCGCGCAGCGAGCGTACCTGTAACGTTGATTGCGCCTTCAATTGTGCCGCGGCCCGGAGCGACGACCGAAACAACCGCGGCCTGCGACTTCTTGTCACCGGTGGCGACAGCATCGTCGCCACGATGGGTCAGGAACCAGATCGCGACCAGCCCGGCCAAGACCGCCAGCCCGATCATCACCAGTTTGCGCCGCGACTGCCGCTCTTCCTCGGCATCGCCCATCAGGACCGACGCAGAGTCGGTCACCGCCAGGTCTTCTGCTCCAATCCGTGTGTCATAGTTCATGGCCGGGCCTGCCCCATCTTGCATCGCTGCCGGGCCAGCGAACAGTCACTGTGACTGCACCGGCCTTTGGCGCTGTATTACTCTGCTATATCACTTCCGGCAAGACCGCAGGACGGCAGCCAGTTGAAGCGCTATTTAACCGCCCTGCGCCATAGGCTTCGTCCTGCTGCAACGCAACGCAATGGTCGGCAAACGGCAGATGCAGTTCGGCGAAATGCGCGCACAGGGCGCTGTAAGCGCGATGCCCCGGAACCACCATGGTGGCCCGGGGCTGCCCGATTTCCGTAAACTAACATTTTATCAGTATTTTAGCTGTCGCTCGTAGAGATCGCGGTAATGCTGGATACGGGTGACACGCAGCCCCTGCATGCCCGAGCGATCAACCGCCCGCTGCCACGATGCAAATTCTTCCAGCGTCAGATTGTAACGCTCGCAGACCTCATCGATCGTCAACAGGCCGCCATTAACGGCCGCGACGACTTCAGCCTTGCGGCGCACGACCCAACGCGTGGTAGTCGGCGGGGGAAGCGAATCGATGGTCAGCGGCTCGCCAAGCGGGCCAATTACCATTGCGGGTCGAATTTTCTGGTTCTCGATCATGTTCATCCTCGGCCGCCGCGTCACGTTTCGGCAACGACAGCAACGGCAATGCCTGGATTAGCTTTGCCATCTGCTGAATCACTTGGGTTAACATCGCGTGAGGCATGCCAGCCCCCCGCCGGCGCAAGCGAGGATCGAGACCCGAACGACCCTCCAAGCAACCGTAAATCATGGATTTCGGCGCGAACCAGTTCAATCCTGGCAGCGTGAGCCGCCTGCAGCCGTGCGCTGAGCGCGTGCCAATCGCAGCGCCCGGCGACAGCGCCTTCGCCAACGGGCATCACCCGTTCACGGAGG
>JBEGJL010000228.1:0-2603 GCA_041184605.1 Pseudomonadota bacterium | reverse complement strand
GGTTGAGCGCGCCGGCCACCGCAGTCGAGCCGTGGCAGACGCTGCACGAATTGGTGTAGGCCTTCATGCCGATGGCCAGCTGCTGTGGCGTACCGCTGGGCGGCGGGGGATCGAGCACCCGCTTGGTCTCGGTCGGCGCGGCGGGCAGTTTGCCCTTGGCTCCCAGCTTGAAGACCAGCAGGCGGCTGATATTGGGCGTGATCCGCTTGGTCACCAGCTTGCCGGCCGAAACGTCCCAGACGCCGCCCCAGCCAACCATGACTGCAACGTACTGTTCGCCGTCGATCATGTAGGTCATCGGTGCCGCGAGGATCCCGCTCTGCGCCGGGAACGACCACAGCTGCTTGCCGGTATCGGCCGAATAGGCGCGGAATTCGCCCAGCGCGGTGCCCTGGAACACCAGGTTGCCCGCCGTGGCAAGCGTGCCGCCATTGGTCGGCGTTTCCTGCGGAACCTTCCACTTGACCGTGCCGGTGACCGGATCGAAGGCGACCAGCGCCCCGGTCATCGCCGCAGCCGTGGCCTGGCGGATCGCCTTGTCGGGCGGCAGGTTGCCGGGCGAGGCATCGATCCCCAGCTGGAAGCCGGTGGTACCGGGCTTCCAATCCGGATCGTGGCTGTAAACCTGCGGCGTATTGTTGGTCGGGATATAGACCAAGCCGGTCTTCGGGCTGAAGCTCATCGGCGTCCATGAGTGGGCCCCTACCGCGCCGGGGAAGCCCAGCCACGGCTTGCCGGTCAGCTCATACTTGGCATCGGGGTTGACGTCGGGCTTGCCGGTCTTGGGATCGAGGCCCTTGGCCCAGTTGATCCCTTCGACAAAGGGCTTGCCGGAAATGAACTGCCCGGTGGCCGCATCGAGCACATAGAAGAACCCGTTCTTCGGCGCGTGCATGATGACATGGCGCACCTTGCCGCCGATGTTCAGGTCGGCCACGGTGATCTGCTGGTTGCTGTCAAAGTCCCAGCGGTCTTCCGGGGTTTCCTGGAAGTGCCAGGCGTATTCGCCGGTATCCGGCTTCACCGCCACGATCGAGGCGGTGTAAAGGCTGTCACCTGCGCCCTTGGTATTGCGATAGGCCGGGTTCCACGGTTCGGCATTGGCCGTGCCGAAATAGACCAGATCGGTCTTGGGATCATAGGTGATCGAATCCCACACCGTGCCGCCGCCGCCGCGCTTGTAGAAATCGCCGCTCCAGGTCTTGAGCGCGGCATCAAGGTGCTTGCCATCCTGCGGCTTCGACGGATCACCGGGGACGGTGTGGAAGCGCCACAGCTCGTTACCGGTTTCAGCATCGAAGGCGGCCAGATAGCCGCGGGTAAAGTATTCGGAGCCAGCCGAACCGATCAGCACCCGGCCCTTGACGATGCGCGGCGCGCCAGTGATTGCCATGTGCGACCCTTCGGGGATCGTCAGCTTCTTCCAAACGACCTTGCCGGACTTGGCGTCCAGCGCGACAAGATAGCCATCGAGCGTGCCAACGAACACCTTGTTGCCATAGAGCGCGACGCCGCGATTGACCGCGTCGCAGCACACCTCAACCAGCTTGGCGCGCGGCACCTCGGGATCATAGGACCACTTGAGCGCGCCGGTCTTGGCATCATAGGCCTTGACCATCGACCAGGCGGTGGTGGTGTAAAGCACGCCATCGTGCATCAGCGGCGTGGCTTCCTGCCCGCGCGCCGTGTCCAGATCAGCCGACCAGGCCAAGCCCAGCTGGCTGACGTTGCTATCGTTGATCAAAGTCAGATTGGAAAAGCGCTGCTCGCCATAGTCGCGACCGTAAGACAGCCATTCGCCATCCGCGGCAGCCAGAATCTTGGCGTCGGTCACGCCCTCTGTCGCTGGCGGTGAAACCGATTTACCGCAGCCGGTCAGCGCCAGCAGAGCAGCGGCAGCAAGCAGCCTTAAACGCATTGCATCCATCCCCTTCCTCGTGGTGGGCCAGGACCTTCCCGGGTCTGGCTCCCTTGTTGGTGCAGTCTGCCGTTAATCGCGCGGTTAAGCTAGCCCCCTTGTGAAATCCGGGTTAACACTAGCGCGGGACACGAGGAGCTTTGGCCATGTGTGATGACCTGACTGCAATCGAAGAAGAACAAGCGCTGGAATCGCGCGGAATTGACCGGCGCAGCTTTGCCGCGCTGGGTGCGGCCGGTCTTGGCACCTTGGCTGCGCCACTAGCCGCAGCCGTGCCGGGCGGATTGACCGAGCGGTTGGTTTCGCTGGCGACTCCGGACGGCAAGATGGACGCCTTCTTTGTCCATCCGGCCAAGGGCAAGCACCCGGCCGTAATCCTTTGGCCCGACATCGCGGGCCTGCGCGATGCCTACAAGGTGATAGCGCGGCGGTTGGCCGCCGATGGCTATGCCGTACTGGTGCTGAACCAGTATTATCGTTCAGCCCCCGCTCCCATCTTCAAGGCTGTCACCGAATGGCGCACGCCCGAAGGGCAAGCCAGGCTGCGGCCGATGATCCCGCTGCTTAACTCTGGCGCGATTGAACGCGATGCCTGGGCTGCGGCGCGCTGGCTTGATCGGCAGCCGGCGGTCAATGTGAAACGCGGGATCGGCACGGCCGGCTATTGCATGGGCGGGCCCTATAC
>JBEGJL010000227.1:0-2867 GCA_041184605.1 Pseudomonadota bacterium | reverse complement strand
GTGCGGGCATCAGCTGGATCACCACCCGGCGCGGCTTGCCCTTGGTGTCAGGCGCCAGATCCATCACCAAAAGGTCGGATGGCGCAATGGCGGCCCAATCGCTTTTGGGGGCGGCGGCAACGATCTCGCCAGGCGCCAACGGCGATGGCTGGGCGCGACCTGCGGCAATGTTGGCGGATGCCTGCGGATAGGCCGGAGCGGCGGCAAGCAAGGCGGCGATGGTGATCAGTTTGCGCATGGCCCAGACATTGCCAGCAAATATCCATGCTGCAAGCGATCAGTCGATCGCTTCAGCCAGCGCCAATGCTTGCGCCCCCGCCCGTGCCCCGCTAGGGCGCTTGCTTCCAGTGCATGCGGAGCGGTGGCCGAGTGGTCGAAGGCGCTCGCCTGGAAAGTGAGTATACGTCAAAAGCGTATCGAGGGTTCGAATCCCTCCCGCTCCGCCATTTGCCGAACGAGACCGGCATCGAAACATCTCCCGAAGCCGTTAAATCTAAAAATATGGCCGATTTACAAGGCTTTCAGCCGATTTTTGACTAGTTTCAGTGGACAGCCTTGCACCCGGACAATTATTCGAAATTTCGCGAAATTGTCCGCCTACCCAAACGAATTTTGCGAACCGAAAAACGAGCAATCAGAACGAAATGGCGCAAATCCGCCATTTCTGAGACCTAAAAAGCTCTCCACTGAATTGCGTTCACTACGGTTTTTGAACCGGCCATCCGTCTGAGTAAGCCGCGGGCCAAGTCTACGCCATTGACGCAGTAGCGCCTCAAACTTAGCCATCACCATGACAAAGAGAAAAAGCGCCCTTGATGGGCTGAAGGTAACGGTGACTTATGTCGGCTCTGACAAAGGCAACGGCAGACAGGCTCGATTGAAAGTCCCGCCCGTGAATGTCGCAGCTCTGCGCGCGAAAACCGGACTATCCCAGTTTGAATTCGCCCAGAGCATTGGGGTGCCCAAAGGCACGTTGGTTAATTGGGAACAGGGCCGCCGCGAACCGACTGGGCCGGCACAGGTCCTCTTGGCAATCCTCGCCAAGAAGCCGTCGCTCGTGAAAGACCTTTTTGCCAACCGGCATGTATACCAACCGCAACCCGATCGCGCTTGGCTGCCTGGCGGACCGCATCCTGACACGATGACACCGGAAGCGAGATGGGCAGAGTTGCTTCAAATTCTAAACACGGCTCGAGCGCGGTTGCAGGCGAAAGCAGGTGGCGCAGATGACAAAGCAATCAAATCTTGAGCCTGAATGCCAATCGCACCTGGCGGGGTTCTACCGGATGGATATGCTGGTCTTCAACTCCTCCGGACTGCTCTCCAGGCAACCGCGAGGCATACCAGTAGCTGATGTCTGGGTCCTTGGCATCAAACAGGTTCAACACGTCCAATCCAAGGCGCACCCGGCCAGACTCCCAATAGGCTCCCAGGTTCACAAGCGTTGTTGGTTGCGATCGCTGCGAGCCATCCTCGATCAGCGGAGCACCTGCAAAATGCCGCAGGCGTGCCGTTAACGTCGTTCGACTTGAGACTTTGGCGCTGATCCCACCGCCCAGCACAAAAGGCGTCGCGCCCGGGATATGATCCTGCCCAGCCTCTACACCACGAAACCGCGCATGCGTCCAAGATGCCGTGCCGTCCAAGGTCAGTCCATCGATGGGCCGCCAAAAGAGCGCCAGTTCGCTGCCAAACCGCCGCGACGCATCATTGGGCTCCGTGGTTCCAGCATCTCCCACAAAAACAAGTTCCGACGCCAGATCGAGCCAATAGCCCACCAGCGACGCCGTCAGGCGTGAACGCTCAATGCGTGCACCGAGCTCTGCGCCGCGGGAGCGTGCGAAGACTGGAACTTTATCGGCTGACGCGCCGCTTGCTGGATCCACTTGGATAGCGGCTCCGCGGACATCGTTAGAATGATATCCCTCACCATAATTGGCGTAGAGTTCGATCCCGCCACCCGCTTGCCATGCCAATGCAGCCTTGGGCGTTACGATTGCAGCCGATCCCTTCCCAGAGTTCAGCGCTAGATCAGACTTCACATCATAGGTGATAGCATCACCACGCAGGCCAAGCACGAGACGTAGGTTGCGCACCAATGAGAGTTCCGCCTCACCGTATAGGCCGCCGCCAAATTCATCGACACGATCTTCGCGAACGGTGCCAACCACTTCTCCCATGACCGTATCGTAGAGCCCAACCTTGCCGATCCTGTCCCAGCGCGTATCGGCGCCAATGCGCCAAGTCACGCGGTCACCCTTGAACTCATGACGAATCGAGCCGCCAAATACGCCACGCCTGTCGGCCTGACGGAACTGATCGCCGCTCACAGGATCATCGAGAAAGTAGGTGAAATTTGAGGTCAGCTCGAGGCGCGATCCAATCGCATAGGCCGAGACACGCGTATCCCCGAATTGGCCGTTGAATGTCAGCGCGATCCGTCCAGCTCGGCCACCAAGATGAGGGTCGATAAAGCCATTGCGCGGTATCAGGCCAGAGGCGATCGCGCGTTCCGGCACCTGATCGGTCGAGGTCCAGCTATTGGCATAGCCTGACAGGCCAAGTGACCAATTGACCGCTGTATATTTGAGCAACCCATTGAACTTGCGCTGCCGTTCATCAAGCACCCATGGCCCATCGGAAACGGTAGCGTCCAATGCACCGAGTAGCGAGCCGCTTGCGATATCGGCGCTCCCGGCGGCTAAGCCGCGCCAATAGCCGAAAGATCCCCCCGTCACTTCGACAATGGGACGGCCAAGCCGCGACTTAGTTACAAACCGCATCGATCCGGCAGAGGCAAAATCACCATCTGCAGCGTGGTAGGGTCCCTTTGCATAATCGATCCGCTCGACCATTTCGGGGATCAG
>JBEGJL010000226.1:0-2807 GCA_041184605.1 Pseudomonadota bacterium | reverse complement strand
GGCCAGGATAGCGGCGCACTGGCAGCCCTGGCAGGCAGCAATTGCCTGATCGACAGGGCTGCAAACAGCCCCGTTCTGGGCGCCGGAACACCGGTTTCAATCTATCCGCTCGAAAATGGCGGAATTGCTTGACTGCTCCAAAAATGTTGCTTACCTGTTCCACATTCGTTCACTGAACGGCACGGGAACAAAGGTGTTCTCCCGGCCGCGAATGGGAGGTTAAGGGCGATGCTGACACGCAAGCAGCATGAATTGATCCGGTTCATCCAGGTAAAACTTGAAGAGACCGGGGTCTCCCCTTCGTTTGAGGAAATGAAGGAGGCGCTGGACCTCAAGTCGAAGTCGGGCGTGCACCGCCTGATCTCCGCGCTGGAAGAGCGCGGCTTTATCCGCCGCCTGCCCAATCGCGCCCGCGCCCTGGAAGTGCTCAAGCAGCCGGAAGACGTGGTGACCAAGGCACCGCGCGCCGCCAATTCGAACAGTGCTGCAGCCGCCGTGATCCGCCCGCCCGAGGCGAAGCCTGCCCCGGCCAACGACGTG
Source organism: Pseudomonadota bacterium (assembly GCA_041184605.1). Classification (GTDB taxonomy): domain Bacteria; phylum Pseudomonadota; class Alphaproteobacteria; order Sphingomonadales; family Sphingomonadaceae; genus Novosphingobium. The sequence goes on along the minus strand of JBEGJL010000226.1, from coordinate 2,267 downwards.
ATCGAGATTCCGCTGCATGGGCGGATCGCTGCCGGTGTGCCGATCGAAGCGATGGAAACCAGCGCCATGCTGCCCGTCCCCGCCGCGCTGCTCGGCGCCGGTGAGCACTACGCGCTCGAAGTTTCCGGTGACTCGATGATCGAAGCCGGCATCTTCGACGGGGACTATGCGCTGATCCGCAAGACTGACACCGCCCGCGATGGTGAGATTGTCGTGGCCCTCGTCCGTGGCGAGGAAGCCACGCTCAAGTACCTGCACCGCGACAACGGCATGATCCGCCTCGATCCGGCCAACGCCGCTTATGAGCCGCAGGTCTATCGCCCCGGCGAAGTCTTGGTTCAGGGCAAGCTGGCCGGCCTGCTGCGCCGTTATCACTGATTGGCTGGTCTGGGCCGGAACCTGCGTGGTTCCGGCCCGGTCCACCAACCATGCTGACCCTGGCCGTCAGCCACGCTGACCACTTCGCGATCCGCCAGATCGATCGCCAGCCCACCGCTCCGCTCCAGATAGCGCCTATCGGCCTTCAGCCATTTGGGCTGACAGGATCGTGGCAGCCAGCGGTTTGAAACCACCACATCGACCCGCGCACAGGCGGCAGCCAGTTCCTGTTCGGGCAAGCGATCCTTGGTGCGGGTCAGCAGCAGGCGCCAGAATTGCCCCCCGCGCCAGACCTCGACCATGCACAGATCGGGATTACAGCGCGCCCCGGGCCATCGATCGAGTACGCGCGTGGTGCCGCTCATCCCCGCCAGTTCGAGCAGGGTGTCGCGAGCATAGCCCTCGCGCCCCTCGCGTAGCACCAGCAGCTCCCCATCGCCCTCCCCCGTTAGCCCGACATGGCGGCCATCGCCGGAGATCAGGATGTCTGGAGGAGCAAGGATCGCGAGCAGCAGCGCCCCCAATGCCGCGGGCAGCAATCCCCACAGGCGAACCCTACCCTGCCACAGAGCCAGCCACAGGCCACCCGCAACGAAAAGCGTGAACGCCGCGCGCCCCATGGCAGGAACCGTAGTCACCGCGCCGGGCTGGCTCGCTACGTAGTGAGCCAACCCCAGGAGCAAGTCGAGTGACTGGCCAGCCAGCCACCAGGCCGGTGCCCCAAGACCAAGGCTATCCAGCAGCAAGGCCAGTGCAATCAGCGGCATCGAGATCACCGTCGTCAGCGGTATGGCGATGACATTGGCGAGCGCGCCGTAGACACCCGACTGATGAAAATGGAACAGCCCGATCGGCATCAGGGCCAGCTCAATCACTATGCCGGTCACGAGCAGCATGACGAGATCGCGCAGCTTTCGGCCGAGCCAGCTCTCCTCACGTGGCGACAAGTACGACTGGATCGGCGCCGATCCATGCAAGGCAACGATCGCCATGACCGCCGCAAAACTGAGCTGAAAACTCGGGCCAACCAGCGCTTCGGGCCAGAACAGCAGGACGACAAAGGCGGCCACGGCGATCATCCGCAACGACAGCGCCTCGCGCCCCAGCACCAGTGCTGCCAGCACCAGCAGCGCCGCAATGCAGGATCGGACGGTCGGCACTTCTGCCCCGGTCAGCAAGGTGTAACCGATCCCACCCAGCGCACCACCGGCGGCGGCCATCAGCGGCAGCCGCACCCGCAAAGCCAGCCACGGCCAAAGCCCGCCCAGCTTCATCACCAGGAAATAGACCGCCGCGATCACGGCGCTGACGTGAAGCCCGCTGATCGAAAGCAGGTGCGCCAACCCGGAATTGCGCATCGCCTCATTGTCGGGCTCCGATATCGCACCGCGGTCTCCACTGGCATAGGCAGCGGCGATTGCCCCTGCTGGCCCCGGCAATTGCTTGCGAACATGGGCGGAAAGAGCGCGCTGAATGTCCTCCAATCCAGACCCCGGCTCGCCAGGCTTCAATACATTTACCGGTCCCAGTGCCGATCCCGTGGCCGCAATGCCCTGAAACCACGCAGCCCGGGCAAAGTCATAGCCACCCGGCAACATCGGCGGCGCAGGGGGAACCAGGCGTACCCGCAATCGCACCTTGGCTCCGGGCAGCACGCCAGGCCGGTCGAGGTCCTGCGGCACGTTGATCCGCACCTTGATCGCCCGCCCATTTTCCGGGTCGCGCGTGGCGAGCAGCAGTCGAACCCGCCCTTCGGAAGGCTGGTCCTGTCGGGAGAGTACCATACCCTGCACTTCGGCCGCCTGCGGTTGTTCAATCGGCCGCGCACCAACCAGGTTTGACTTCAGCCAGACATGGCCGCAGCCCAATCCCGCAGCTAGTGCCAGCGC
>JBEGJL010000225.1:0-2903 GCA_041184605.1 Pseudomonadota bacterium | reverse complement strand
CCTCTGGTGTACCTGTCGTGGCGCCAGCCGCGCAGCAGGGTAGCTATGCATGGACGGGATAACCGCTGAAAGCATCTAAGCGGGAAGCCTCCCTCAAGATAAGGTATCTTCGAGTCGTGATAGACCATCACGTTGATAGGCCGGATGTGGAAGCGCAGTAATGTGTGGAGCTAACCGGTCCTAATAACTCTGATCATGCTTGATGAATCCCACCATCAATGACAGCGCTGCTGTCTGCGATGAGGACGATATCAGCCAGATACGCCCTTAAAACGCATACAAGTGCATCGATTAAAACCCATGTCCGCCTGCTTTATTGCTTGGTGACCATAGCGTCAGTGACCCACCCGATCCCATCTCGAACTCGGCCGTGAAACCTGACTGCGCCGATGGTACTAACGCTCAAGCGTTGGAAGAGTAGGGCGTCGCCAGGCATTATAGCCGGCGGGCATAGGAACAAACCCATTCACATGTTTTGAAAAGCCGCTGCCGGTGCGAACCGAGCGGCGGCTTTTTCAGATTTGCCGGAGACTGCTTGCTGCAAGTCCGGTGATGTTGGCGCGGGATGGAGCAGCCCGGTAGCTCGTCAGGCTCATAACCTGAAGGTCGTAGGTTCAAATCCTACTCCCGCAACCACATAAAACCCCGCTTCGGCGGGGTTTTTTGTTGTCGGGTTTACCCGTGCCGCGATAGGAACGCCGTGATGAGCGCAAACCGCCGGCCGGCTTCCGGCTTGATCCCGATCACTACGGCACTGTTGATCGCCCTGGCGGTTGTGGTGGGCCTTGTCATGTCGGTGGGTAACGTTGATCGCGCGGTTGAACTGGCACGCTTGCCTGGTCTGCCTGGCGCCGCGCCATTGCTAGCCGTGCCACTTTCGCTGTCTGACATGGATGCCGCCCGGGCGCGCAATGCGGCGGTGCCGTTCGCGAAGGGGCCGGTCACCCCGGCTCCGCGGTTTGTCTTCCGTGGTTCTGCGGAAGATCGGGCGCGCGCAACGCAGTGCCTCGCCCTCGCTGCCATGGCCGAAGCAGGTCCCAGCAATATCGGCCAGCGCGCCGTGATCCAGGTGATCCTCAACCGGGTGCGCCATCCAGCCTTTGCTAAGACAGTCTGCGGTGTCGTCTTCGAAGGAAGCGAACGTGCGACCGGCTGCCAATTTACCTTCACCTGCGATGGTGCGCTGGCGCGCAGCTATTCGGATTCCGCCTGGATGCAAGCCCGCATCCGTGCCGGAGAGGCGCTGGGGGGCTACGTGTTCAAGCCGGTTGGGCTTGCCACGCATTATCACACTGATTGGGTCTATCCCTATTGGAGCCCGGAACTGGATAAACTGGCCCGGGTGGAGACCCATCTGTTCTTCCGTTGGCCCGGCTATTGGGGAACCAGGCCTGCCTTCTCATCAGTCTATCGCGGCAATGAAGCGGATCCGGCTGCGCTTGTGGGAGGGGCGGATGGGATCCTTCCGGGCGCCGCACATCTGCCGACAGCAGTGCCGGATGCACCAAAGATTGCCAGCGGTACCGTGGTCATGCGCAACACCGGCGGTGCCGCGAACTTCATCCTGTTGGCGGGTGCCGTTCCGGCTGATGCCCTGGCGGCCGCGCGGGCTGTCTGCGACAAGCCCGGCACCTGCCGGGTACTGGGGTGGAGCGACCCCGCCGCAATCCCGCAGGCTTTCCCGATCCCGCCAGCGGCCCGCGCGGCACTGCAATTCAGCTATACGCGTGACCCCGGCGGCGCAGAGATCGTGCTCTATGGCTGCGGGCACTTTGCGGGCGTCCCGCGGGAGCTGTGCATCCCGCGGGCGCGATGATGGTCAGTCGCGGACTTTCCCACCTGATGCCGCCAGCTTCGCCAGCAGCGGCGCGGCCGGCAGGCTATGACGCTTGAGGCCATCGACGATCTTGGCCAGACCCTCATGGTCAGCCCAGTACATGATCCCGCCCGTCCAGGCCGGCCAGCCATAGCCGTTGAGCCAGACCAGATCGATGTCACCCGCGCGCTGGGCAATGCCTTCCTCCAGGATCAGCGCGCCTTCGGAGACCATCGGATAGAGCAGGCGCTCGAAGATTTCCTGTTTGCTCACCTCGCGCTGCGTCACACCGCTCTTGCTGGCGAAATCGGCGATGATCGCCTTGACCTCGTCTGACGGGCTGCGGGTGCGGTCTTCGGCGTAGTCATAGAAGCCCTTGCCGGTCTTCTGGCCCCAGCGCCCGGCGGCGCAGAGTGCTTCGCGGATCGTGGTGACCTTGCTCGGATCGCGGTGCCAGCCGATGTCGAGGCCCGCAAGGTCACCCATCTGGAACGGGCCCATCGGGAAGCCGAAATCGAGCAGGACCTGGTCGATATCGTAATAGGCCGCGCCTTCCATCAGCAGGGCATTGGCCTGTTCCTGGCGCTTGGACAGCATGCGATTGCCGATGAAGCCGTGGCACACGCCAGAGACCACCGGCACCTTGCCGATTCTGCCCGCCAGCTGCATCACCGTGGCCAGCTCGCTCGCGCCGGTCTTGGCGCCACGCACGACTTCGAGCAGCTTCATGATATTGGCGGGTGAGAAGAAGTGCATGCCCAGCACCGCCTCCGGCCGCTTGGTTGCAGCGGCAATCTCGTTCACGTCAAGGTAGCTGGTGTTGCTGGCGAGGATCGCACCCGGCTTCACGATGGCATCCAGCCGCCCGAAGACGTCCTTCTTGACCTCCATCGATTCATAAACTGCCTCGATCACCAGATCGCAATCGGCCAGGCTCTCGAAGGTCAAGCTCGGGGTCAGCCGCGCCATCGCGGCTTCGGCAACGGCGGCTTCGATCCGCCCGCGCTTGACGCTGGCTTCATAATTCTTGCCCATCACCGCCACGCCGCGATCCAGCGCGGCCTGCTCACGTTCGACGATCGTCACC
>JBEGJL010000224.1:0-4308 GCA_041184605.1 Pseudomonadota bacterium | reverse complement strand
CCGTGGCGATGCGGTCAATTTGACCATCAATGCAATCTGATCGCAGGAGATTGCGCGCTCCGAACTAGGTTTCAATATGGCATTAGCCAATCAACAGCTTGACATATTTAGAAAATATACTTGGATGACCTCTGTTCGCATTGTTGGCGACCGTGGAGGTTGAAATGTCAGTGTGGGGTACCGTCCCGGCCTGGTTGGCGGCAGCGATTGCACTGTTTGCGTCTATTCTGGCGATCCGGCAATTCAAGCTGGCAACAAAGGCGCAGCAGGATCAGGTGCAAATTGCCCGGGCCAATCTGATGCTGGCAATCGACAAGACTTTTGAATCGGACATGCTGAACTCGCGCAAAGCCGTACGCAGCTTGCGCAATCGCGCCCAAACGTCGACTGAAAGGCAGGCGCACAAGGACAAAACCACTGATGGCAAGCGCAAGCAGATTGCAGAAGAATTTTCTGACCAGCTTGACCTGCTGTGGACAGTTGCCCGGTCGATTCGCGATGAAGACGTCGAGGACGCGAATTCGAAGCAGCGAATTGCCCATGATCGCTATTCGGAACTGATGGGATTGGTGAACTGGATGGAGACGGTTGGGATGTTGTGCAAACGCAACCTACTGCCGACTGCCGATATCCTTGACCTCTATGATCAAGTGATCGTTCCGACCATGGCAAATTTCAAAAACCACATTGAGTTTCGCCGGAAAGAAGAGCCCTACGCCAACCCAAGATTCATGGAGAATGCCTTCTGGCTCCATGAGCAGGCCGTAGCTTATCAAGCCAAGCGGGACCGAACGATACCGCTCGATCCCGCAAGAAGCTCCACAAAGTGGGGCTAAAGTTCCTTATTACGCACCGGTGAACCTTTCGGTGATGATCAGAGCATAATCTTCTAGGTATCAATCAATAATAATCAATTGTTTAGTGGGATAGGGGGCGTCCTATCCCAAGACTGCGCTGGTTCAAGCGGCCGGCAGCAATCGCCGGTCGTTGGCAATGCGTAGCATGGCTTTTTGCAGCTTTTCGAAAGCACGCACTTCGATCTGGCGCACGCGTTCGCGGCTGACCTGGTATTCCTGGCTCAGTTCTTCAAGCGTTTGCGGCTCATCGATCAGGCGTCGCTGGGTCAGGATATGGCGTTCGCGCTCGTTGAGCGTCGACAATGCCTCGGCCAGCAGTGCGTGGCGCATCCCGGCCTCTTCCAGGTCGGCAACGGTTTCATCTTGCAGCGGACGATCGTCCTGAAGCAGGTCCTGCCACTGGCCTTCGCCTTCGTCATTGAACGAGACGTTCAGCGACGCGTCGCCGCCCATCATCATCCGGCGGTTCATGTTGACCACTTCGGTCTCTGACACACCCAGCTTGGTGGCAATGGTCTTCACGTCATCGGGATGAAGATCGCTATCCTCGTAAGCGTCGAGGTTCTTCTTCATCCGGCGCAGATTGAAGAACAGCTTCTTCTGCGCGGCGGTGGTGCCCATCTTCACCAGGCTCCACGAGCGCAGGATGAATTCCTGCATCGAAGCCTTGATCCACCACATGGCATAGGTCGCCAGACGGAAGCCGCGATCGGGTTCGAATTTCTTGACGCCCTGCATCAGGCCAATGTTGCCTTCGGCGATCAGTTCAGACACCGGCAAGCCATAGCCGCGATACCCCATGGCGATCTTCGCCACGAGCCGCAGATGGCTGGTCACCAATTGCTTGGCTGCATCGGGATCCTGGTGCTCCTGATAGCGCTTGGCGAGCATGTATTCCTGCTCAGCCGTCAGCACCGGAAATTTCCGGATTTCGGCCAGATAGCGGTTAAGACCCTGCTCCGCACCCAGGCTGGGCACGTTGACACCGCCGGTGGCGGGCAGGTTGCGCTTCTTCTCGGACATTCGACTAACCGTCCTTTCATTGTCGGCTTGCCGTTAAAGGACCCTATAGAGGCATCCCCCAGTGGCGGCCACACAGACTTTCTAGTTACTACAATCGTTCAACTTTGTTTCCTCAATTCGACCAACAGCCCCGTCATGTCGGCGGGCAGCGCAGAAACGAAGCTGTGCGCTGCCCCCGTAACGGGGTGGATGAAGCCCAGCTCTGCTGCGTGCAGGGCCTGCCGGGCGAAGTGAAGCTGGGTGAGAATCGGCTTAAGTCGCTGCGGGCTACGTCCATAAACAGGATCGCCCAATAGCGAATGGCCGATTGATGCCATGTGAACGCGCACCTGGTGGGTTCGCCCGGTTTCAAGCCGGCATTCGACCAGGGTCGCGCCCGTAAAGGCTTCGATCGTGCGATAATGGGTTACGGCATGCTTGCCGCGTCCGTCTTCGACCAGCGCCATTTTCTTGCGGTTGGTGCTGGACCGGGCGATCGCGCCGCGCACGGTGCCAAAGGCCGGGTTGGGGCGTCCGGCGACGATGGCGAAATAGGCCCGATGGATCGAATGGTCGGCAAACTGCTTGGCCAGCCCTTCATGCGCGGTATCGGTCTTGGCGACGACCAGCAGGCCTGACGTTTCCTTATCGATCCGATGGACGATGCCGGGGCGGGCGACCCCGCCAATGCCTGAAAGCTGGCCATGGCAATGGTGCAGCAGGGCATTGACCAGCGTGCCGTCAAGATTGCCCGCAGCCGGATGGACCACCAGGCCGGCCGGCTTATCGACCACGATCAGATGCTCGTCCTCGAACACGATGGTGAGGGGAATGTCCTGGGCAACGGCTTCGGCGGGTGCTGCTGGGGGTACCGTGATCGCAAAGGCGGTCCCTGCGGCGGGTTTGAGACTGGCCTGACTGGCCGCAACGCCATCCAGCGCCACGCGGCCTTCGCCCAGCAGCGCCTTGATCCGCTCGCGCGACAGGCCGCTCGCCAGGCTCAACGCCTTGTCGAGCCGCTCGCCGCCCGGCAGCGTGCCGGAAATGATGCGTTCCTCCCCGTTCATTGCTAAGCGAGATGGCGATGGAAACGGCGGTGACAAGTGGCGCGAATGCCACACTCTTGGCAGAAGCGGCAAAGGCTTATCCTCTGGAGGCCTGCGGTCTGCTGCTGGGGCAAGGAGCTGTGATCACGCAGGCCGTGCCAGTCTGCAACGTTCATGCGGACCCCGCCCGGCATTTCGAACTGGATCCTGCGGCACTGATCGCCGCTCACCGGGCCGCACGCGAAGGCGGCCTGCAGGTCTTGGGCTATTACCATTCGCACCCGACCGGTTCGACCAGTCCCTCCAGAACTGACCAGGCGGCGGCCAGCGGCGATGGCCGGATCTGGGCTATTGTCGCGGGCGCTGCGATCGGCTGGTGGCGCGATGCGCCGGGCGGGTTCGAACCGCTTCCCCTAAGACTCGTCGCAAGTTAAGGAGAGGCAAAGGAGTTCTTAACCGCATGACCGACCATTCGCTCGATACCATTGGTTTGGATCTTGCCAGCCTGCTCGCCTCGCGGCTGTGCCATGACCTGTTGAGCCCGGTCGGCGCGCTGACCAACGGCCTTGAACTGCTTGCGGATGAGAAGGACCCGGAAATGCGCAAGCGGTGCTTCGAACTGCTGGAGCAGAGCGCCCGGATCAGTGCCGACAAGCTGAAGTTCTTCCGTCTGGCCTTCGGCGCTGCCGGCGGCTTTGGCGAGAGCGTAGCGGTTGAAGAGGCCAGGCAGCTGGTCAATGCGCTTGCTGCCAACAATGCCCGCGTCACCGTCAACTGGGCGCTGGGCGTGGCAAGTCTGCCCAAGCCCGCGATCAAGGTGCTGCTCAACTTTGCGCTGCTGGGGATGGAAGCCCTGGTGCGTGGCGGCACCCTGGACATCGGCGCGGAGAGCAGGGGCGGGGCAAGCGAGATCGTTGTCCGCGCTGCCGGTCCGAAGATCGCATTCGACCAGGAGATCGGCAAGGCGCTGGAAGGCGATCTGGGCGAGGGCGGGCTGACCAGCCGGAACGCCGCTGCCTTCATGCTTTATCAGATCGCCCAGCGCCAAGGCGGTGGCCTGCAATTCGTGCTGAGCGAGGACGCGCTGGTGCTTGGCGCGGTGCTGCCAGAGGGCTGACGGGTTGCGCGAGCTGATCCATTTCGAGACGCCCTCGCCCAATTGGAACGAGCGGCAATTGCCCGTCTCGATGGTGGTGCTCCACTATACCGGCATGGAGAGCGCCGAGGCCGCGCTTGAGCGGCTGTGTGACGAGGCGGCGCAGGTTTCCGCCCATTACCTGATCGAGGAAGATGGCACGGTCCACCGATTGGTCCGGGAGGATCGGCGCGCCTGGCACGCAGGCAAGAGCCTTTGGCGCGGGATCACCGACGTCAATTCCGCCAGCGTCGGGATTGAACTGGTC
>JBEGJL010000223.1:0-2930 GCA_041184605.1 Pseudomonadota bacterium | reverse complement strand
GCGCTGGGCAATCCCAAGCTGTGGCAGGAAATCGTCCACGACGGCCTGCTCAAGCAGAACGGGATGGTCGCCTGGAAGGGTCAGTTCACGCCCGAACAGATCGAAGCGATCCGCCTCTACGTGGTCCAGCGGGCCAATGAGGACAAAAAACTGGGCGCTGACTGACGGGGAATGGGGAGCGGGCCTAACCCCTCCCCATTCGTCACCCTGAACTTGTTTCAGGGTCCTTTGTGCCGTCTGAATTGAAGCCGTCCGGTATCAAGCCATCCGCGTGCAGCGCCAACCCGCCGCAACCGGGAAGGCAGCCTGATGGATGCTGAAACAAGTTCAGCATGACGGTAGTTGTTTGGCGGTCGCTGCCCTAAATCACGAAATCAAGGATCGCCGGCAGCTGCTTGGTGCGGCGGTTCTTGACCATGCGATCATGCAGGGTGCTGATCTGCGCAGAGCCGGTCTTCACGAACAGGAACGGGAAGATCCCGTGGAGCAGGCAGGCAAAGCCGCCCAGGATCATCCGCGTGCCAAAGCCGGTCGCCATAATGAAGTGCTCGCCATAGGTTTCATCAACACTGGCGGGGTGCTCGGTGAAGAGGGTCTTAAGGGACATGGCATGCTCTCCCGGTTGTTGATGCAATGATATCCCTGATCGGATGCAAAATCTTCACCATTCTTATGGACTATCGGCATATTTAGTGCAATTTTATCCCAATGTCTGATGCTATTTTGCAAATGGATTCGATTGATTGGGCAATCCTGAGCGTCCTGCAAGGCGATGCCTCGCTCGCGGTGCAGGACGTGGGCGATCGGGTTGGCCTGTCCAGCAACGCCTGCTGGCGGCGGATCAAGCGGCTGGAGGACAGCGGGATCATCGCCCGCCGGGTAGCGCTGGTCGATCCGGCCAGACTGGGCCTGGCGACGACGGTGTTCGTCTCGATCCGCACGAACCGTCATGACCCGGCCTGGCTGGAAGCCTTTTCACGCGGCGTGGCTTCGATTGACGAGATTGTCGAATGCCACCGCATGGCCGGCGATGTCGATTACCTGCTCAAGCTGGTGGTGCGCGACATTGCCCATTACGACCGGATCTATCGCAAGCTGATCGCTGCAATCCCGGACCTGGCCGATGTCAGTTCCAGCTTCTCAATGGAGCGGATGAAGGCGACGACCGCCCTGCCCCGCCCAACCTGATCGCGCTATTTGCGCAGCAGCCAGCCGAACACTTCGGGCAGGCGCCGCGCCCAGGCATTTTCCTCGTGCTCGGCGCCTTCGTAAACCTTGCTTTCCCAATCGCGCCCGCGCTGCCAGCCGCTCGCCGTCATCCGCGCGTCTATCGCCTGCTGATAGGGAGCGTAAAAGGCATCGAGCGTGGCCGTGCCGTGATCCATCCATACCCTGCGGCCATCGGGTTGACCCAAGCGCGCAGCGAACCAGCCATCCCACAAGGCAATCAATTCCGGATTGGCCTCACCCACGGCGCGCGGATCGGCCGCTGGCCAGTGTGAAGACACGCACCCGGCGCGGCCATAGGTCTGCGGGCGCTCAAGAAAGGCATAGCAGCTCATCAACCCGCCCATGCTCGATCCCATGATCGCCGTATCATCGCGACCCGCACGGGTGCGGAAGCTGGTGTCGACCCATTGCTTGAGCGGACCCGCCAGCCAATTGAGATAGGCCTCGCTCACCACCGGCCCGCCGGTCATCGCGTCCATCGCCGCGCGCGGCGCGCCGCTGGATGCCTGATAGAGCGATTGCGGCAGGTACTGGCGATAGCGATCCTTGCCCGGTGCCCAGATGCCCACGATGATGTGCGGCGCAACCTTGCCGCCTTTCATCGCCGTTAACATCGCCTTGTCGGCCGCCCAGACCTTGTTGAAATTGCTCTTGGCCGGATCGAACAGGTTATGCCCGTCGTGCATGTAAAGCACCGGATAACGCCGGTTGCCCCGATCATAGCCCGGCGGCAGCCAGATCGTCAGCCGCTGCTCGGGCAGGCCGGTGGCGGCGACGTGTTCGTATTCAAGGAACCGTCCCCTATCAGGCCGGGCCAGCACCGGGGCGGCCAGCAAGGCGCCGATCAGCGCCAGCAGGCCACTCAGCGCCCTCACTTCGCCGGCACCAGCCGGATCGCGAAGCCGCCGCCCGGCGCGATCCGCAGGGTCAGGCTATCCGCGCTGGTCAGCACCTTGTTCTCGATCACGATCGCGTGGCGCTTTTCGGTGCGGTAATCGGCATCATCGCCATCGCGATAGATTTCCGCCTTGTAGCGTTTGCCCGCGGTCAGGAAGTCCAGCTTGAACGACACGGTGTGGGCATTCTCATCGCCCACGGCGCCGACATACCAGCCCTCACCCCCGCGCTCCTTGCGGGCGATCGTGGCATAGTCACCAATCTCGCCATTAAGGACGCGGGTTTCCTGCCAGTCGGTCGGCACGTCGCGGATGAACTTCAGCTCCTTCGGGAACTTGGCGTAGTTTTCCGGCGTATCGGCCAGCATCTGCACCGGCGAATAGATCACCACATAGAGCGCCAGCTGCTTGGCAATGGTCGAAAGGATGTCGCTGTTCTCGGATCCTTTCAGGCTCAGCACGCCCGGGGTGAAATCCATTGGCCCTTCCAGCATCCGGGTGAAGACCAGGTTGGCTTCGTGCTCGGGCGGGTTCTTGCCGCCCAGCCAGGCGTTGTATTCCATCCCGCGCATGCCTTCGCGCGCCACCCAGTTGGGATAGGTGCGTTGCAGGCCGGTGCCCTTGACCGGTTCATGGCTGTCAAAGGCGATCTTGTACTTGGCTGCCGCCTCGGCCACGCGGATGAAGTGGTTGGTCATCCACTGGCCTTCATGCCACTCGCGGTACTTCTTGCCATCGGCATCGACCCGCTCGATCTGTCCGGCGTCGGTCACATAGCCGGTCTTCACCACCATGTAGCCATTG
>JBEGJL010000222.1:0-5333 GCA_041184605.1 Pseudomonadota bacterium | reverse complement strand
CAGTTGGGTTGGTCCGCTTGCATGGCGGGCCACTTCCTGCGACCGTTATCAGACCATGACGCCCGCCATTTTCGGCCTTTCCGGATTGACGTTGACCGCCGATGAGCGGGCCTTTTTCCATGAGGCTGATCCCGCCGGTTACATTCTGTTCGGCCGGAATATCGAAAGCCGTGAGCAGGTCCGTGCCCTGACCGACGGGCTGCGGTCAATCCACGGGCGTGACAAGCTGCTGATCACGATCGATCAGGAAGGCGGCCGGGTTGCGCGGATGAAGCCACCGGTCTGGCCGGCCTATCCGGCGGGGGCGGCCTTCGATGCCCTGTTCGATCTGGCACCGGCCTCTGCCGTCGAAGCTGCCCGCGCCAATGCCGAGGTGCTGGGGCATGACCTGCACGAAGTGGGCATCACCTGCACTCACGCACCGGTGCTCGATGTTCGTCAGCACGGCGCGCATGATGTGATTGGTGACCGCGCCTATGGATTCGAACCATTGCGGGTGGCGGCAATCGGCCGGGCGGTGCTTGATGGCCTGGCGCGCGCGGGCGTAGTCGGCACGATCAAGCATATGCCGGGGCATGGCCGCTCGCTGGTCGATACCCATAAGGAGCTGCCAACGGTCACAGCCAGCGAAGCAGAGCTGGAGAGCGATATCGCCCCGTTCAAGGCCCTGGCCGATGCCCCCATCGCGATGACTGGACACCTGGTGTTCACGGCTTGGGATGCCGATCATCCCGCCACGCAATCGCCCTACGTGATTGAACAGGTCATCCGCCAGAAGATCGGCTTTGGCGGCCTGTTGCTGACCGACGATCTCGACATGGAGGCGCTGTCGGGCACCGTGCCGGAACGCGCCGAAACGGCGATCAGGGCAGGGTGTGACATTGCCCTCAACTGCTGGGGCAAGATGCCGGACATGATCGGCATTTGCGAACGGCTCGGGACCATGGGCGCAGCCACCGCACGCCGCCACGCCCGCGCGCTTGACGCGATCCGGGCACCCCAGCCGACTGCTGCGCAGGCGGAACTGGCCGCCAAGCGCGATGCCCTGCTGGCGCTCGTCGAAGCAGCTGAGGCGCGGGCATGAGCGACGACCTTATCGACAGCCCGGCCATCACCCTGCCAGAGGATGACTGGGCCGGTCCCGGCGCTGCCGCAACCGAAGATTCCGCGCTCTACCTTGAGCTGGATGGCTGGGAAGGGCCGCTTGACTTGCTGCTTGATCTGGCGCGGCGGCAAAAGGTGGACCTGCGCAAGATTTCGATCCTGGCGCTGGTCGACCAATACCTGACCTATATCGAACGGGCCGAGGCGCTGCGACTGGAGTTGGCGGCCGATTACCTGGTGATGGCCGCCTGGCTGGCCTACCTCAAGTCGGCACTGTTGCTGCCACGCGACGAGCAGGAAGACCCCAGCCCCGAAGAACTGGCGCTGCGCCTGCAATTGCGGCTTCAGCGATTGGCCGCAATGCGCGATGCGGCAGCCCGGCTGATGGGGCGTGACCGATTGGGCCGCGATGTCTTCCTGCGCGGTGCGCCAGAGGGGCTGCGGGTCGATCGCAAGGCCAAGTGGCAGTGCGACTGGTTCGCGCTGGTCCAGGCCTATGGCCAGGTCAAGGCGCGCACCGCGCCGGTGGTGCACATGGTGCGCGACCGGATGGTGATGACGCTGGATAGCGCACTGGCCCGCGTATCCTCGATGCTGGGCGTCAATATCGACTGGATGGAACTGAAGGATTTCCTGCCGCCGCATGCCGACCCGAAGCTGCGCCGTTCGGCGATGGCATCCAGCTTCGTCGCCGCCCTGGAGCTGGCGCGGCTGGGCAAGGCAGAGTTGCAGCAGGAAACGACATTTGGCCCCCTGATGCTTCGCGGAGTGAAAGCATGAGCAAGCCGGACGACCTGGTCCGCGCGGTTGAGGCGACTCTGTTTGCCGCCGAAGAGCCGATGACTGCCGAAGCAATCTCCACCCATCTGGGCGGCGCTGACGTCAAGGCGGCGCTGGCTGAACTGGTGGAAACTTACCAGGACCGGGGCATTCACCTGGTCGAACGGGCCAAGCGCTGGCACTTCCAGACCGCCCCCGACCTGGCGCACCTGCTGCGGCGTGAGCGCGAGGAAGTGCGGCGGCTGTCGCGCGCGGCAACCGAAGTGCTGGCTATCGTCGCCTATCATGAGCCGGTCAGCCGCGCCGAGGTGGAGGCTATCCGCGGGGTCCAGACCGCCAAGGGTACGCTGGACGTATTGATGGAGGCCGGCTGGGTCCGCATCGTCGGTCGCCGCGAAGTCCCCGGGCGTCCGGTGATCTATGCCACTACCCCAGAGTTTCTGACGCACTTTGGCCTGGAAAGCCGTCGTGATCTGCCGGGTCTGGACGAACTGAAGGCGGCGGGCCTGCTCGATCCGGTGGAGGATGCGCTGGCCGATGCGATGGAAACCGCCGCTGAACGCCGCGAAGCTGCCGAAGTTGAAGCCGGACTGGCAAGCGAGGACGAAAGCGCCTAGATAGGGATCAACGGGGGCAAGGTCCTCGAATTGGAGTCGGTTTAATGGGCGGTTTTTCAATCTGGCACTGGCTGATCGTGCTGCTGGTCGTGCTGATCCTGTTTGGTCGCGGCCGAGTGTCGGACATCATGGGCGATTTCGGCAAGGGCATCAAAAGCTTCAAGCAGGGCATGGCTGACGAAGAGACCAAGCCTGCTGCCCCGCCGGCCCAGATCCCGGCACCAAGCGAGAATGCTGCCGCCACCGAGGCTGCCAAGACCGAACAGAAGTAAGCGGGCGAGGGCAGGCGCGTGTTCGATATCGGCGCCTCTGAGCTGCTGCTGATCGTAATCGTCGCGGTAGTGGTGATTGGTCCCAAGGACCTGCCGCTGGCGCTCCGCACGGCGGGTCGCTGGATCGGCAAGGTCCGGCGCGTGTCCGGCCATTTCCGCGCCGGCGTGGAAACCATGATCCGTGAGGCGGAACTGGCCGAAATGGAGCAGAAGTGGCGGGAGCAGAACGAGGCGATCATGCGTGAGCATCCGCCGCAGAGCGCCAGCGCCGAAGCTGCGTTGATCGGTCATGATCCGGGTACCGTGAAGGCTCAAGAGGCGGCTGATCCTGAAAAGCCGAAGCCCGATCAGGCAGCCTGACATGGTTCTGAAGATCAAAGACATCGATGAAAGTCAGGCCCCGCTGCTTGATCACCTGATCGAGCTGCGTGCCCGCCTGATGCGCTGCATCCTGGCGCTGCTGGTGGCTTTTGGCGTGTGCTTCTACTTTGCCAATGACATCTTCGGATTTCTGGTCCGCCCGCTGACCAATGCGTTTCCGCCCGGACAGGGCAAACTGATCTATACCCAGCTTTACGGTGCATTCTTCGTCAACGTGAAAGTGGCGCTATTCGCGGCCTTCCTGGTGTGCTTCCCGATCATCGCCAACCAGCTGTGGGCCTTTGTTGCCCCGGGGCTTTATGCCAAGGAAAAGAAGGCCTTCCTGCCGTTCCTGCTGGCAACGCCGGTGCTGTTCACGGCTGGCGCGGCCCTTGCCTATTTCGTGGTCATGCCCACCGCGTTTCATTTCTTCCTGGGGTTCGAAGGGCAGCGCGGCGGCCTTTCGATGGAGGCGCTGCCGGAAACTGGGGCTTATCTCAGCCTGGTGATGCAGTTCATCATGGCCTTCGGGATCAGCTTTCTGCTGCCGGTACTGCTGCTCTTGCTCAACCGCGCCGGCATCCTCAGCCGCGACGATCTGGTGCGGGCGCGGCGCTATGTCATTGTCGGCATCACGATCATTGCGGCGGTGATTACCCCGCCCGATGTCATCTCGCAGCTGATGCTCGCCGTGCCGCTGTGGCTGCTTTACGAGAGCGCGCTGGCGATCATGTGGTTCACTGATCGCAAGGAACGCGCGGAGGCTGCGCAGGGGACTGAACTGGCCCCGCCGGGTGAGCCGCTGGCCTGATGATCAGTTGCCGCGCTGGTGAACCAGTCGGCCACCGATCCACACCTGCATCACCTGCGTCGCGCGGATTTCGGCCGGCGTTGCGAGCATCGGATCGCGATCGATCAGCAGGAAATCGGCCCGTTCGCCGCGTTGCAGGCGGCCAAAGCGACCCTCGGCAAAGCCCGCCCAGGCCCCGTTGGCGGTATAGGCGGCGAGCGCCAGTTCGCGGCTGACCCGTTCCTGCGGTTGCCACCCGCCAAACGGCTGACCATCGGGCCCGGTGCGGCTGATTGCGGCGGCGAACCCGGCCCAGGGATCGGAAATCTCCACTGGAACGTCAGAGCCGAAAGCCAGCTTCGCGCCGCTGGCGGCCAGGCTGGCCCAGGCATAGGCGCCGGTCAGGCGGTTGGGGCCCAGCCGCGCTTCGGCCATCAGCCGGTCAGAGGTTTCGTGCACCGGCTGCATTGATGCGATCACCCCCGCCTTGGCAAAGCGCGGAATATCGATCGGGTCGACGATCTGCGCGTGCTCGATCCGCCAGCGCCGGTCGCCGGTGTAGGTCTGGTTCATGTCCTCGATCGCGGTCAGGGCGGCGGCGTTGGCCTCGTCCCCGATCGCGTGGATCGCCACCTGGAAGTGATCCAGCGCGGCGCGGCTCATGAAGTTCTTGAGCTGGGTGTCGGCTGTCACCCGCAACCCCTTGGCAGCAGGGGCATCGCTGTAAGGCGACTTCAGGCTGGCTCCACGCGAACCCAGCGCGCCATCGGCGTAAAGCTTCACGCCATTGAGGCGCAGCTTGTCATCGTAAAGCCAGGGCGACGGGCTGGGGCCGCCGATCAGCGCCATGTTGTCGGTCCCCATGGCATAGGACATGATCCGCACCCGCAGCAGACCGTTATCGCCAGCCCGGCGGAAGGCCTGCCAATCCTCGATCGTGGTGCCCATGTCGGCAATCGCCGTGACCCCGCGTGACAGCAGGATGTCCTGCGCCTTGGCCAGCGCCAGGTCACGATCTTCCGGGCGGGGAGCGGGGACGGCCTTGTCGACCAGCTCGGTCGCGTTGTCGACCAGTACGCCAGCCGGCTTGCCATCCTTAAGCCGCTCAATCGATCCGCCAGCGGGGGCCTTCGTCAGTGTGGTCACGCCCGCGGCGGCAAGCGTCTTGGAGTTCGCCCAGCCGGCATGCCCGTCAACCCGTCCCAACCAGACCGGCCGATCGGAAACGACCGCATCCAGCTCTGCCGCTGTCGGGAACCGCTTTTCGGGCCAAAGCTCCTGGTTCCAGCCGCGACCGAGAATCCACGGGCGATCCGGGTTGGCCTTGGCATAGGCTGCAATTTTCTGAAGCGCCTCGCTCAGCGATTTTGCGTCGGTCAGGTCCAGCGTCAGTGCTGAAAAGCCCAGGCT
>JBEGJL010000221.1:0-4939 GCA_041184605.1 Pseudomonadota bacterium | reverse complement strand
CGCCAACCTGACGCATTGCTTCCTGCTCAACCACGGCCATGACAAAGCGGACCGAGTTCACGTTCTTGGTCTCGGTGCGGGTGCCAAACGGCTCGCCCGGACGGCGGACCGAAACGTTGACGTCCGCGCGCATCGAGCCCTGGTCCATATTGCCGTCGCACGAACCGACATAGCGCAGGATCTGGCGCAGCTTGGCGACATAGGCCCCGGCTTCGGCCGGGCTGCGCATGTCCGGGCGGCTGACGATTTCCATCAGCGCCACGCCCGACCGGTTGAGGTCAACATAGGACATGGTCGGGTGCTGATCGTGCATCAGCTTGCCGGCGTCCTGCTCCACGTGGATGCGTTCGATGCCGATGGTCTTGGTCGAACCTTCGGGATCCTTCTCGTCCAGGATCACCTCGATCTCACCCTCACCCACCAGCGGGTGGTAGAGCTGGCTGATCTGGTAGCCCTGCGGCAAGTCCGCATAGAAGTAGTTCTTGCGGTCAAACCGCGACCACTTGTTGATCTGCGCGTTGATCGCCATGCCGGTGCGCACCGCCTGGCGGATACACTCACGGTTCGGGACCGGCAGCATGCCGGGCATGGCCGCGTCGACCAGGCTGACCTGGCTGTTCGGCTCCGCGCCAAAAGCAGTGGCCGCGCCCGAAAACAGCTTTGACTGGGTCATGACCTGGGCATGGACTTCCAGCCCGATCACCACTTCCCATTCGCCCGTAGCGCCCTGAATGCGATAGCTGCTCATCTTACCACCACTTTTCCGGCTTGGCCGAGAACTGCGCGCGGCTCTCGATCGCGAGGCCGGCGTTAAGGACGCCCTGTTCGTCAAACGGCTTGCCAACGATCTGCAGGCCGAGCGGCAGGCCCTCACGGTTGAGACCGGCCGGGACCGACATGGCCGGCAGGCCCGCCAGCGAAGCCGGCACGGCGAAGACGTCGTTGAGATACATGCTAAGCGGATCGTCGCTCTTCTCGCCAAGGCCAAAGGCGGCGGTCGGCGCGGTGGGGGCGAGGATCACGTCGCACTGGGTGAAGGCGTTCTTGAAGTCCTGCGCGATCAGGGTTCGGACCTTCTGTGCCTGAGTGTAATAGGCATCATAGAACCCGGCCGAGAGCACATAGGTGCCGATCAGGATGCGGCGCTTGACCTCTGGCCCGAACCCGGCGGCGCGGGTGGCGGCATACATGTCCTGCAAGCCAGCCCCATCGGGCAGGTCGCGCAGGCCATAACGCACGCCATCATAGCGGGCGAGGTTCGACGAGGCCTCGGCCGGCGCGATTATGTAATAGGCCGGCAGGGCATATTTGGTGTGCGGCAGCGAGACATCGACGATCTCCGCCCCGGCGTCCTTCAGCCAGGCGATCCCGGCATCCCAGCTGGCAGCGACATCGGCGTCCATCCCGTCCATGCGATATTCGCGCGGGATGCCAACCTTCTTGCCCTTGAGATCGCCCGAGAGACCGGCTTCCCATTCGGGCACCGGCATATTCAGGCTGGTCGAATCCTTGGGATCGAACCCGGCCATGGCTTCCAGCATGATCGCGCAGTCGCGCACGTCGCGGGCCATCGGCCCGGCCTGATCGAGCGAGCTGGCGAAGGCGACGATGCCCCAGCGCGAGCAGCGGCCATAGGTCGGCTTGATGCCCGAGATGCCGGTAAAGGCGGCGGGCTGGCGGATCGAGCCGCCGGTATCCGTGCCGGTTGCGGCAGGCGCGAGCCGGGCCGAAACCGCTGCCGAGCTGCCGCCCGAGCTTCCGCCCGGGGCCATCGCCGCATTGCCGCCATCGTTGCGCCGCCAGGGCGAGATGACATTGCCGAAATAGCTCGTCTCGTTCGACGAGCCCATGGCGAACTGATCCAGGTTGAGCTTGCCCAGCATGCCCGCGCCGGCATCCCACAGCTTCTGGCTCACGGTGCTTTCATATTCGGGCGTGAAGCCTTCGAGGATGTGGCTGGCGGCCGTGGTCTGCACGCCCTTGGTGGCGAATAGGTCCTTCATGCCGATCGGCACGCCGCCCATCTTGCCCAAGGGCTGGCCAGCGGCGCGCTTGGCATCGGTGGCCTTGGCCGCTTCCAGCGCCTTTTCCGGCGTGGCGACGATGAAGGCGTTCAGCGCTTCCTGCGCGGCGGCGACATTGGCATTGAACGCCTCGGCCACTTCAACCGCGGTGAAATCACCCTTGGCAATGCCGTCGCGGATTGCCGCAACGCCCAGTTCGGTCAGGTAGGTCATGTTATTCGATCACCTTGGGCACGCCGAAGAAGCCATGTTCGGCCGCGGGCGCATTGGCGAGGACGGCATCGCGGTTGTTGCCGCCGGTCAGCGGGTCGGCATTGACCACGTCATCGCGCAGCCGCAGCGTGTTCTCGATCACCGCGGTCATCGGCTCAATGCCAGTGACATCGACTTCGCCGAGCTGTTCGACCCAGGCGAGGATTCCGTTCAGTTCCGGCACCATCGCCGCAACTTCACCCTCGGACAGCTTGATCCGGGCCAGCGCGGCGATCTTGGCCACGGTAGCGGTATCGACCGACATGGCGTTCCCTTAGGTTAGAAATGATTGCCAGCGCGCTAGCATCCGCCAGCGCGTGCTTCAAGGCGGCTGAAGGGCCGGACTTACTGGACCGGCGGCGGGGGCGGCGTCGCGCCCTTCGCGGCACCGCCGCCTTGCTGGGCCTGCATCTGCGCCTGCAGTTGCTGCATCATCCGCATCTGGGCCTCAACCTCGGCCCGGCTCTTGAAATCGAGCAGTTCGATTTCGAAGACCAGGTCCGAATTGGCCGGAATTTCAACCTGACCGGTGCGTGGGTTGCGCTGTTCCTGCGCGCCATAGGCCAGCTCGGCCGGGATCTCGACCTTGTACTTGCCGCCCTTCTGCATCTTTTCAAGCGCCTGGGTGAAGCCGGGGATCACGCCTTCGACCGGGAAGACCGCGCGTTCGGCCTGATCGAACACCTTGCCGTTTTCCAGGCTGCCCTTGTAGTTGATCTGAACCACGTCGGCCGTCGTCGGCGAAGGACCGGTGCCGGCCTTGATCGTTTCCACGTCCACGCCCTTGGGCAGGGTGGCCCAGGCCAGGCCGCCAGCCGCCAGTGCCGCCGCGGCCACGCCCAGCCACAACTTGCCCAGCGCGCCCTTGGCGATCGGTTGCAGCGGAACGCGGGTGATCTCGGTCATGAACTTTCTTCCTGCTATGCGCCAAAAGCGAAGGGCGCGGATTGCTCCGCGCCCTCATGGCTTATCGGGGCTTACGGTTCAAGCTTACTTGACGCCGTCACGCTCCATCCGCTTGCGCTCCATCTTGCGGGCGCGGCGGACAGCGGCGGCCTTTTCACGGGCGCGCTTTTCCGAAGGCTTTTCAAAGTGACGGCGCAGCTTCATCTCGCGGTACACGCCCTCACGCTGCAGCTTCTTCTTAAGCGCGCGCAGAGCCTGTTCGACATTGTTGTCGCGGACGAGAATTTGCATAAACCGACACACCTCACAAACGAAAGGACAGAGCCCCACGCGAATCTGTTAGCGGGGTTGCACCTAACGGAAAGCAACGAAAAACTGCGCCGAATCCCAACAGGACCGGCCCGAAGTGGGGCGCCGTTAGCAAGGAGTCGCCCGCAAGGCAAGCTTTTGCGCGCCTTGGCAGACGCTGGCGCGGCAGATGTGGCTCCCCCGCAGCAGCGAGCGGGTGGCAGGTAGCGTTACGCTGCGGTTGACAAAGTTGACAGTGCGTCCGCTTTTCCCAACAGGCCGAAACCGGCGGATTTGCTGGGCTTGCAGCCGATTTTCGGCAGAAGTGCGCGGACGGAAAATAAAAAAACCCAGTTCGCGCCGAGGGGGCTGTCCTGAGGACACGCCTGGAAAGTGGGGTTCGACGATAAGAAAGAGCCGCCGCGAGCTTAGCAGGCGGCGCAGGTGTAGGAAAATCCTTACCCAAGCGGACTGCGCCATCCGCAGAAGCACTTCAGATCCTCACACCTTGCACATTTTATCATCGCAGACACATTATTGTTGTACATACACAACGAATCGGTTAAATGGCCTACATGCTGTTCAACCGCATCAATCTGTTTCGCCAGGAACGGGGCTGGTCCCGCAAGGAGCTGGCCGAGCTGGTTTCGGTCAATCCGCAAACCATCGGCTATCTGGAACGGGGCGATTACCGGCCCACGGTCGAACTGGCGCTCAAACTGGCCCAGGCCTTTGGCGTCAGTGTCGAAACACTGTTTGCGCTTGAACCCTTCCCTTCGCTTGCCGCGCAGCTTGATCGCAAGGCGGCTCAGGAGACCCGTGATGACCGCAACTGACACGAACCGTATCGCCCGCATCAACCAGAGCCCGCGCGCGGCCCGGATCATGGGCGGCTATGCCCTAATTGCCATGCACGGCTGGTTCTTTGCCAAGCTGGGCCTGCCTTCGGAGGATGGCGCCGCCGAAGTGATCGTGGGCCTCGCCGCGCTGACCGGGATGATCACGAGCATCCTGTTCTTCGTCGGCACCTTTGGCGTGATGGCCAATGCGCCGGATGCCATGCTGGACGAGCGCGAACTGGCCGACCGCAACCGCGCCTATTTCTCGGCCTTCAAATATATCGTCGGCATGGCGATCCTGGGCGGGGTAATCCCTGAATTCGTAGCCAAGGTGATCGGCTTCGAACTCTCGGTTGGCGTGCTGAAGAACTACATCTTCCTGATCTTTACCACGGCGCTGGTCCTGCCCGGGTTCTTCCTCGCCTGGTCGGCGCGCGAAGAGGCCTGACCCGATCTCGCTTAGCCCCCTCCGCTGCACGTACGGGGTGACGCGGAGGGGTGAGTGACGCTATGCGCCCTTCGGGGGGACGCATGCACACCACTTTCACTTCGGCCGACTGGGCCGTGCTGGGGCTTTACGTGGCGATGCTGGCGATCGCCGGGTGGCTGACGACGCGGCGGGGGATGCAG
>JBEGJL010000220.1:0-8396 GCA_041184605.1 Pseudomonadota bacterium | reverse complement strand
CTCGTACATGGTGCGATATCGCTCAAACGTAGCCCCGGCCTGGGTCAGGCGCGCTGCCAGGTCGGCATAGTCGAAGGTCTCGGCGGCCTGTTGGAACAGATCGAACAACCGGTGGCGATGGACAAAGCGCCAGTGGTCACTGGCCAGGAAGCTGACCCCTAGTTCCGCCTCAAGCGCGGCCACGGCATCGGCCAGGCCGAAGGCCTCGACCGTAGCCTTCCACTGCTTGGGCGTCAAAGCGGCAATCATGAAGCGGTGGCCATCGCGGCTGCGGAAGTCACGCCCAAAGGCGCCCCAGATGGCATTGCCGATCCGTTCGCGATCGGCGCCGCGGTAAAGCATTTCCGCCGCTGCCCCGGCATTGAAGGCCGTGCCGATTGCCACGTCTCCCAAAGGCACGCGCAGTTCGCTGCCTTCGCCCGTGGCATCACGGTGGCGCAGGCCCGCCATCAGCGCAAAAGCGCAGTAGGCACCGGTGATAAAGTCCCAGGCGGGGAGGATCTGGTTAACCGGCGGCGCAGAGGCCGGGTCCCATTCCTCTGGACCATTCATCAGCGGATAGCCCGAAGCGGCGTTGACCGTGAAATCCATCGCCTGGCGTCCGTCGTGCCAGCCCATGATCCGTACCGAGACAAGGTCTGGCCGTCCCGCAGCGATCCGGTCATGCGCCATGAAGCTGTCGACCGGCAGGTTGGTGATCATCTGCCCGGTCGCTTGCGCCAGCTGGACTGCCAGTTCGCGGCCTTCAGGGGTCTGGAGATCGAGCGCGACGCTCTTTTTCGCGCGGTTAAGGTTCTCCCACGAAAGTGAGCGCCCCTCGGCCGTCATCATGTAGCGCTTGTAGTCCAGCCCGCCGCGGCGATCATCGATGCGGATCACCTCCGCACCCATCTGGGCGCAATAGAGCCCCGCCGTGGGCGAGGCGACGAAGGACGAAACCTCGATGATCGATAGGCCGGAGAGCAGCTGGTACATGACTTACCAGACGGTCCCTTCGCTGGCGAATTCGCGCAGCAGGTGCTTAGCGATCTGCAGCTGCATGATCTGGCTGGTGCCTTCGTAGATCCGCAGGATCCGAGCATCGCGGAAGAACCGCTCGGCCGGGTACTCGGCAAGATAACCCGCCCCACCATAGACCTGGACGCAGCGGTCAACCACGCGGCCGCAGGTTTCAGAGGCGAACAGCTTGGCGGCAGCCGCCTTGCGCTGGATGTTCTCGCCCCGGTCGGCGCGGGCACAGGCATCGGCGATCATGCACTCGGCGGCATAAAGCTCCGCCTCGCTGTCCGCCAGCATGGCCTGGATCAGCTGGAAATTGGCGATCGGCTCGCCAAAGGCCTTGCGTTCGGTGGCATAGCGGATCGCCGTATCCAGCGCGCGGCGGCCCATGCCGACGCTCATCCCAGCAACCGAGAGGCGGCCGTTGTCGAGGCTCTGCATCGCGATCTGGAAGCCCCGCCCCTCTTCCCCGCCGACCAGCGCCGAGCCGGGGATGTGGACGTCTTCCATAATCACGTCGGCAATGTGCGCGCCCGATTGGCCCATCTTCTTATCGGGCTTGCCGATGGTGATCCCGGGCGTCGTCATGTCGACGATGAAGCAGGACACGTGCGCGTTCTTGGGCAGCGCCTCTTTCGAGGTGCGGGCCATGATCAGGCCAATCTTCGCGTGCGGGCTGTTGGTGATGTAGCGCTTGGTGCCGTTGAGCTTATAGCCATTGCCGTCACGCACCGCGCTGGTCTGCATGGCAGCGCTGTCCGATCCCGAACCCGGCTCGGTCAGGCCGAAGCAGGCAATTTCTCCGCTGGCGATGCGGGGGAGCCATTCGGCCTTTTGCTCGGGCGTGCCGAAATTCTTGATCGCGCTGCCCGTCATCCCGATGTTGATCGAAATGGTCGAGCGATAGGCTGGCGAGGCATAGCTCAGCTGCTTCACCGTCTCGATATACTGGCTGATGTTCATGCCAGCGCCACCGAACTCTTCGGGGATGGTGATGCCGAACAGGCCCATTTCGCGCATTTCGGCGAGGATATCGTCGGGAATGCGATCCTGCGCGATCACCTCTTCCTCAGCCGGGATCAGCCGCTCGCGGACATAGCGCCGCAGCTGTTCGATGAACTGTTCGAAGATTTCGGGGTCCATGCCGGGGTTCATGGGGCAGTTCCTTAGATGGGGTCGTAAGGGAAGACATGCGCCGAAACTTCATCGGCGCGCGCGAAGCTGGGCTTGAAGGCGGGGATCAGCTCATCGGCGATAGCCTCTGGCGTCCAGCCTTCCAGCTTGGTCATTGAACGGATCGGACGCGGCTTGTTGTAAAGCACGATCTCATTCTTGCGGACCGAGAAGATCTGGTTGGTGACCTCTTGGCTGGCATCCGAGGCGAGGTAGACCACCAGCGGGGCGATCTTGTCGGCGCTCATCGTCTTCAAGCGCTCCACCCGCTGCTTCTGCTCAGGCGTTTCAGCCGGGATCGATGCGGTCATCCGGCTCCAGGCAAAGGGGGCAATGCAATTGGAGCGCACACCGGCGCGGGCCATGTCGAGCGCGATCGACTGCGATAGGCCGACGATCCCCAGCTTGGCCGCCGAATAGTTGGCCTGGCCGATATTGCCGATCAGGCCCGAGGTGCTGGTGAAGTGGATGAAGCTGCCCGATTGCTGTTCGCGGAAATAGGGCGTGGCGGCCTTGCTGACGTTGAACGTGCCGTTGAGGTGGACGTCAATCACCGCGCGCCAATCCTCGTGGCTCATCTTGTGCCAGATCGTGTCGCGCAGGATCCCGGCATTGTTCACCACGGCATCGATCCGCCCGAAGCGCTGGACCGCATCTTCGATTATCGAGGTCGCGCCGGCCGGGTCATTAACGAAAGCAAGGTTCGCATGGGCCTTGCCACCTGCGGCGATGATGTCGTTGACCGTTTCCTGCGCCGGGCCTTCGTCGCCGCCTTCGCCGCCACCGCCCACGCCCGGGTCGTTCACGACCACCGCCGCGCCGTGCTTGGCACAAAGCAAAGCGATCTCTCGCCCAACACCGCGGCCCGCGCCGGTGACTGCGACAACCTTGCCCTCAAGCATCCCCATGGATCGACTCCGTCTTAATCGTTCGATTAATCCCTAGGGGCCGGACCGGGAAAATCAACTGGCAGGGACAAGGTCCTTCAGCGGTATTGCCGGATTGGCCAGCGCCGCCGGATCCGCCGCCACGCGCTGTTCCACCAGCTTGCGGCCCTGGGCATAGTCACGCGCGCAATTCACGCAGTCGAGCGCGATGACCTTGCCTTGCTTGAGGTAGACCACGCTGAAACTGCGCGTTGCCGGATCGCCGCGCAGCACCGTTGCCTCGTGACCAGTCGAAAGACCCACGGTTTGCAGCTTCAGGTCGTACTGGTTCGACCAGAACCATGGCGTCGCGGCATAGCTGGCGTCCTGTCCGGTGATGACCTTGGCCACCACGGTTGCCATATCGTTGGCGTTCTGGACCGATTCCAGCCGGATCACCGCCCCATCGGCAAAGGCATTGGCATGGGCCGCGCAATCCCCGATGGCGAAGACATGTGGCAGGCTGGTGCGACATTGGGCATCAACATCCAGACCGTTGCCGCCCGCAGCGCCCGCCGCAACCAAGACCCCGATCGACGGAATGATGCCGATGCCAACGATCACGACATCAGCCGGAATGATCGTTCCATCCGCCAGCTTGACGCCACTGACGCGACCTTCGCCTTCGATGCCTTCGACCGCCATGCCGGTGCGCAGGTCCACCCCGTGGTTCCGATGCTCAGCCTCATAGAATTGTGACAGGTCTTCGCCCGCGACGCGGGCCAGCACGCGCGGCAGGGCTTCCAGCAGGGTCACCTGCTTGCCCAGTTTGGACAGCACCGCCGCCGCTTCAAGCCCTATGTATCCGCCGCCGATGACCACGGCCGTCTGGACCTGCGGCAATTCGGCCATCAGCGCATCGACGTCGGCGCGCGTGCGGACATAGTGAATGCTGGAGAGTTGAGCGCCGGGACACGAAAGGTGGCGCGGGTCTCCACCGGTTGCCCAGATCAGCTCTCCATAACCCAGAGCTGAACCATCGGCCAATGTCAGCTGCCGCCTATTGGGATCGACTGCGGTTACCTCACGCCCCAGCAGCAGCTCCACCTGCTTGTCCGCCCAGTACTCACGCGGGCGCAAGTACAGCCGCTCAAACGGCTTTTCCTGGGCAAGGTATTCCTTGGACAGCGGCGGTCGCTCGTAGGGCGGCTCGCTTTCCCGGCCGACGATCGCGATCGATCCGCCAAACCCTTGGCCGCGCAGGGCGATCGCGGCCTGGGCACCGCCATGGCCACCGCCAACGATCAAGACGTCGAAATGCTGCATCGGGTTCAGGCCTGACTGGAAAGTGTTAGCAGGCGGCGGCGCTATCAAGAATCACCACACCTCACAAGGACCGGGGACAGTCGACCGAGGGCGTTTGCACGTCGATTCTGCGCTGCTAAAAGCATCGATGCGGGTCTATTCAGTTTTGCGCCTCTTCGAGGCGGGGGAGAATAGTCTTGCACCGCATCCAACATTTGCTGGCGATCCTCGCCCCAGCCATGCTGCTTAGCGCCTGTGCTGGCGGCGCTGCCCTTCAGCCGGATCGTTCGATTTTCAGTCTCGACAACAATTACCAGCGGTTCGGCTATGCCATGCCGATCGAGGAGAGTTTTGATCGCACCGTCGCTGTATTCAAGGACGCAGGCTACAAACTGGACGTGATCGATCGCGCTACGGGCCAGATCAGCGGGCGACGGGGGGCAACCGGGGACAAAGGCGCCAACACTGACAAGGATCTCAAGTTCTATGCACTTGTGCTGCCGCGCGACGGGGGCAGCGAGCTGGGCATCAAGATCGTCCAGGTGATCAAAAGTGGTACGTTGGGCACGTCCAAGGCTGAGTTGATCGTCAACGACCCCAACATGTACCAATATGTTTTCCGCCGGATCGAAAACTTCGCTCCCCAGGCTGCACCCGCGGCAGGCGCCTCTCCGGTTCCGAAGACTGCGGGAGAGCTGCCCGCGTCCTGAATTGGCCCCGGGGCTATTCGTTGGGGCTACCGATTGAAGCCGCCACCATGGCCCGCAACGGCACCCGCGCTGCCATTCGGACCGCCAGCAAGGCCGTGCCGCTGACCTTGCGCTGAACAAACAGGGTTTCAGCCGGCGGGATGTGCCACGCGGCCCGATCGGCAGCGATAACCTCTGCGTGCTGCCGAACCTCTGCAACAAAGGAGCGGTCCGCGAAGTCAAACACTCCGGGTCGACCGAGGTGTTCCATCAGCACGCCAATCATCGCGTCAAGCGATGCGGCATGGCGCTCAAACGTCAAGGGCGAGACAAAGCCAACGTCAAGCAGCGCCGCTTTGAGCGCCATGCTGTCTCCTGCCAGCCCAGCCAGCATCAGCCGGCGATAGGCGGCCGCAGTTGCCGCAGGGACGGCCCGCGCAGCGCCGAAATCCAAGAGGACAATTCGTCCACCCTCAGCTTGCCAGCGGTAATTCGCGAAGTTCGGATCGGTTTGCATGAAGCCGAATTCGAACAATTCGCGCAGCGTCAGGGTTAGCAATGCGCCCATTGCCCTGTCGCGCATTACCTGGTCTGCTGTTTCCAGTTCTTCAATGCGGGTTCCGGGGATGAAGTCCATCGCCAGGATCCGCTGGCCGGATAGTTCGTCAACCGGGTCGGGCACGACAAAGGCCGGATCGCCGGCTAGCAGGGTACCATAGCGCCGCATCTGCTGCGCCTCGCGGACATAGTCCGCCTCCTCACGCAGTTGCTGTTTGGCCTCCGCCAACAGGGGCGCAATGTCGAGCGTGTCAGGCAGCAGGCTGGACAACCGCAGCAAGGTCGCGACATTGTCAACATCGGCATCAATGCTTGCGGCAACGCCAGGATATTGCACCTTGATCGCAATCATCCGCCCATCTGGCAACTGCGCACGATGGACCTGGCCAATCGACGCGGCGGCAATCGGCGTTGGCTCGAACCGGGCAAACCGCTTGCGCCAATCCTTGCCCCACTCCGCAATCAGCACCTGGTTCAGCTGCGATGGCGGCATATAGTGTGCCGAGTCCCGCAAGCGGGCGAGGATCGCTGTCAATTCCGGCGGGAGCAGGTCCCCGGCATCGAGCGAGATCATCTGCCCCAGCTTCATCGCCGCCCCGCGCAGTTTCGAAAGCTGCTCGGTCAGTCGGAGGGCATTGCCAGGCGTGAGCAGAAGGTCCGTCAGCTGCGGCCGCTCCCCCGCCGCCAGCCGCCGCGCACCCTCAGCCAGCATGCCTCCGGCAATGCCGCCGGCCAGCTGCCCAAATGATGCCAGACGGGAAAGCCGGTCCGAAGGCACCTTGCGATAGCGATCACTGCTCATTGCGGGCACACTTGCACGCGGGCGCGATCATTACCAACTGGCCCATGACGCATCTTGACGCGGATCGGAACTACGCCAACTCGATGAAAGAGGGCGGACAGTGCCCCCCAGCCTCTGCCCGCCCCCGGCGCTGCACATGGCGCGCCAAACCGAGCATGGATGTTGACGGGGACTACTCAGCGAAGCAACTCGGATTGAATCTTCGTTGTTTAAAAACACGCAATAAGTAGGTGTTTTTACTTTTTAATTGTGCTGTTTAACTCGAGACTGGCATTATCTGCAGATCAAGGAAGCCACTGCTATCGTCGCCCGATCTGGGTATCTGCGAAGTCGCTTGTCGACCAGCCACGCCGCCGTTACCCAACAGGGGTGAATTCCGACCATGTCCCTGACCCTTACCCCGGAATGCGCCTGATCGAAGGCGGTACCTTCACCATGGGATCCGAGGCATTTTATCCGGAGGAGCGGCCGTTGCGCCGGGTCGGAATCGACCCATTCTGGATTGACGAAACGCCAGTGACCAATCGCGAGTTCGCCCGCTTTGTCGAGGCGACCGGCTACCGCACCGTCGCCGAAATCGCGCCCGACCCCAATGACTATCCGGGTCTGCTACCCGAATATGCCCAGCCCGGATCCCTGGTCTTCACCAAGACGAGCGGGCCGGTGCCGCTGACCGACTATCACCTATGGTGGTCCTTCACCGTGGGAGCGGACTGGCGCCATCCGCTCGGCCCGGACAGCGATCTCGGCAGCCTCGATCTCTGGGACCATCCGGTTGTCCAGGTCGCCTATCCCGATGCCGAAGCCTATGCCAGGTGGGCGGGCAAGGCGCTGCCGACCGAGGCCGAGCACGAGTTTGCCGCGCGTGGCGGACTGGAAGGCAAGGAATTTGCCTGGGGCGATAAACTGGCGCCGGGCGGGCAGATGCTGGCCAATTACTGGCAAGGCCTGTTCCCTTTCGCCAACACCCGCGAGGACGGCTGGGAGCGAACCTCGCCCGTGCGGGCCTATCCACCCAACGGGTACGGCCTCTACGACATGATCGGCAATGTATGGGAATGGACTCAGGACTGGTGGAGCGAGCAGCCGGTCGTGCCGGCCAAGGACAAACGACAGTCCTGCTGCACCATAAGCAACCCCCGTGGGGCACGGCTCAAAGACAGTCTCGACGCCGCCCAGCCGCAAGTGAAGATCGGTCGCAAGGTGCTCAAAGGCGGCTCCCACCTTTGCGCGCTCAACCACTGCCAGCGCTTCCGCCCGGCCGCCCGCCACCCCGAAATGATCGATACCGCCACCAGCCATATCGGCTTCCGCTGCGTGGTGCGCGCTGGCTAGGCAAGTTGCTGGCGGGGGGCAGTCGACCGGCGTCGAACCTTCTCTGGGGCATAAGCTATTGAAATATATCAACCGTAGTGAAATTTCGAATCTCATGACGGAGCATTTGGCTCCCATCTGCATATGCTCTCGCAACCAAGAGTGCAGCTCGCAATGAGGGGTTCGGCTGAAAAGGTGACAGCGTAACTTTCTTACGCTACCGACCCCGCCCATGAACGCATGGGTCCGAGATTCGAAGGCAGGGAAGTCGCTTTTTGCGATTGCTGTGCTGCTCGCGCTCTCCCTGCGCGTTCTGATCCCGACTGGCTTTATGCCGACGGTCAGCTCCCAAGGTCTGGTCGTCGAACTCTGCTCTGGCATGAGCGGCAAAACAGTCACCATCGACCTCGGCAAAAAGCTCCCTGGCGAAAAGCAGCAGCGCACCGCTGATAGCCCTTGCGTTTTCGCTGCGGGCTTGGGCTATGGTCTACTGGCAAGCGCTGAGTTGCCGACTATTCTCCCCTTCGTTTATGGTCTGACCATCATCGTTGGGACGGCCATTGCTGATCTGACAATCAGCCGTCTTGCTGCCCCGCCGCCGCCATCTCAAGGCCCGCCTGCGCTGAGCTAAGCTCGCGCAGCGGACAACAAACACCACGTTCGCTGCTGACCTGCGCTCAGGCTTTGCCT
>JBEGJL010000219.1:0-3913 GCA_041184605.1 Pseudomonadota bacterium | reverse complement strand
CGCGATCTTCGGCCCGCCCAGCGTACGTCCGGTGAAATAGGCGCCAATGTCAATCCCGGCGACCAGCGCGATCAGGGTCAGCACGTCGGCAAAACCGCGCTCGCCATCGCGCATCAGCATGAGCATGGCGGTGGCCGAGGCGATGTAGATGATGCCACCCAACGTCCAAAGCGCTTCGCCCAGCGGCGCTGGCTTCCAACCCCGTACTAGGGCCCGCCATTCGTAGAGCACGCCACCGGCCACGACCATTGCAAACCCGGCCCAGACCAGGCCGCCCAGCCACAGCGCCGAAAGTGCGATCGCGACAACCACCACGGCAGAAGCAAGCCGCACCGGAAGGTCGGAATTCTTGGATTGAGGCTGGGTCAAAACACGACCTCAAAAATTCCGTCACCCTGAACTTGTTTCAGGGCCCATTGTGCCACAAATTCAGACGGATGGGACATGAACGCCAGCCTTGCGTCTATATTCTCGCAAGCAGGCCTTATGGCACAATCTATATTGGCGTCACGGCGGACCTCGTTTTCCGCCTTGCCCAGCATCGCAGCAATGCAATGCCGGGTTTCACTTCGCTCTATCACGTCCACACCCTGGTCCACTTCGAGCTGTTCGGTGAAATGGAGCCGGCCATCCTGCGCGAAAAACAGCTGAAGCGCTGGCACCGGCAGTGGAAGATCAACCTGATCAACGAACACAACCCGCGTTGGGTCGATCTGGCAGAGGGGCTTGGCCTTCCCCCGCTCAAGCAGGGCAAACCGCGCAATGGGTCCTGAAACAAGTTCAGGATGACGGGAATTAATCGGCATCTGAGAGCCCTTACCGTCCGCCATAGCGTCGCTCCCGCTGGCCGAATGCCGTCAGCGCTTCCTGCAAATGTTCCGGGGTGAAATCGGGCCACAGCACGTCGGTGAACCACATTTCGGCATAGGCCGCCTGCCACAGCAGGAAGTTCGAAAGCCGCACCTCGCCCGAGGTGCGGATCAGCAGGTCAAGCGGCGGCAGTCCCGCCGTATCCAGTTCTGCCTCGATTGCCGCGGGCGTGATAGGGCCCTTGGCCGCTGCCTTGGTGGCGGCACGGGCGATCTCATCCTGCGAACCATAATTGAGGGCGATCACCAGGGTCGTGCCGTCATTTTCCGCTGTGCGGGCCAAGGCATCGTCAAGCAAGGCGACCACGTCTGCCGGCAAGGCCGTATGATCGCCGATGATCCGCAGCCGCACGTCGTTGGCCACGAATTCATCGATATCGGCCACGATATAGCGCTTCAGCAGACCCATCAGCGCCGACACTTCGTCCTCGGGCCGCCGCCAGTTCTCGGTGCTGAAGGCGTAAAGCGTCAGCGCCTCAAGCCCCATTTCGCGCGCCGCGCGCACCAGGGTGCGCACGGCTTCCACCCCGCGCTGGTGCCCCATGGCGCGCGGCAGGTGGCGCTTCTTGGCCCAGCGCCCGTTGCCATCCATGATGATGGCGACGTGACGCGCGCCGCAGGAGGCGCGCTCGTCCGTCACTTGCCCAGGATTTCCTGTTCCTTCTGGGCAGCAACCGTTTCGACGTCCTTGATCATATCGTCGGTCAGCTTCTGGACCTCGGTTTCGCCGCGCTTGCGATCGTCTTCCGAGATTTCCTTCTTGGTCTCGTCCGCCTTGAGCGCGTCGATGCCGTCACGGCGCACGTTGCGGATCGCGACGCGGGCCTTTTCGGCATAGGAATGGACCAGCTTGGCCAGTTCCTTGCGGCGTTCCTCGGTCAGGTCAGGGATCGGCAGCCGGATGTTGTTGCCATCGTTGATCGGGTTGAGGCCCAGGCCAGCCGAACGGATCGCCTTCTCCACCGGCCCGATGTTCGACTTGTCCCACACCTGCACCGAAAGCAGCCGCGGCTCAGGCGCCGAAACAGTCGCCACCTGGTTGAGCGGCATCTTGCTGCCATAGACCTCGACCGTGATCGGATCGAGCAGCGCGGTGTTGGCGCGGCCCGTGCGCAGGCCACCCAAATCGCTGCGCAGCGATTCCACGGCGCCCTTCATGCGGCGTTCGAGATCGGCCTTATCGTACTTGGCCATGGTTCTAACCCTTCTTCACAATGGTCTGCGTCCCCTGCCCCGAAAGCACCTTTGCCAGGTTGCCCTTTTCGCGGATCGAGAAGACGACGATGGGAATGTTGTTGTCGCGGCACAGCGCCACGGCGCTGGCGTCCATAACCTTCAGGTTATCAGCCAGAACCGTGTCGTAATCGACTGTATCGTAACGTTTTGCCTGCGGATTGGCCTTGGGGTCGCTATCATAGACACCATCGACCGATGTGCCCTTCAACAGGGCATCGCACTTCATCTCGGCAGCACGCAGGGCGGCGCCGGAATCGGTGGTGAAATAGGGGGCGCCAACGCCCGCCGCGAAAATCACCACCCGGCCCTTTTCGAGGTGTCGTTCCGCCCGGCGGCGGATCACGGGTTCGCAGACCTTGTCCATCTCGATTGCCGACTGCACCCGGGTCGGCACACCCAGCTGCTCAAGCGCATTCTGCATCGCCAGCGCGTTCATCACGGTGGCGAGCATGCCCATGTAATCGGCCTGCGCGCGGTCCATCCCCTTGGCTGCCCCGGCCATGCCGCGGAAGATATTGCCGCCGCCGATTACCAGACAGATTTCCAGGCCGGATTCCTTCGCCGCCTTCACCTCAGCCGCCAGTTCGGCAACGAATTCGGGATCGATCCCGAACTGCTGCTGGCCCATCAGCACTTCGCCGGAGAGTTTCAGCAGGATACGCTTGTAGCGGGGCTGGGTCATGGGCAGGACATCGCTCTCACAGGGGTTTGCGCGGCCTTATACCGAGGACCGGCCAAAGCCAAGCCACGAGGCGCGGCCAGCCCCCGACATTGCGCACCGGTTTACCCCATCGGGTAGCGGATTTCCTTGGAAACCTTGTCGATCGCCTTCATCACCTCGTCCGACAGGATCAAGTCACCTGCGGCAAAGATTTCGTCCAGCTGATCCTCGCGCGTTACGCCGACGATCGTCGATGCCACGAAGTCATGCTGCTTGGACCAGGCGACCGCCAGGGTGGTGCCGCTGATCCCGGCTTCGGCGGCGATCGCCAGGAACCGTTCGGTCGCGGCCAATGATCGCTCATTCACGAAGCGCTTGGCCATGGTCAGCTGCCGCCCTTCCATGCCGAGATAGCGCGAGAACCGGGCCCCATCGGGCCGCGCCCCGGCCTGGTACTTGCCGCTAAGCACCCCGCCGGCGATCGGCGAATAGGGGATCAGGCTGACCCCTTCCTTGCGGCAGACCTGCGCCAGCTCATCCTCGAACCGGCGATTGTTGAGGCTGAAATTGTTCTGGATCGTGTGGTAGCGGACCGTTCCGAGCCGTTCGGCCGTGGCGATCGACTTCATCAGACCCCACGACGTTTCGTTGGAGCAGCCCACAACCCGCACCTTGCCGTCCCGCACCAGCTCGTCGAGCACGTCCATCGTCTCTTCGTAAGGCGTGTCGTGATCGGGCCAGTGGGTCTGGTACAGGTCGATGTAATCGGTCTGCAGCTTGCGCAGGCTGTCCTCGACCGCGGTAATGATGTTGCGGCGATCAAGCGCGGTCATGCCGGACCGCTTGGGGCTGCGGAACCAGACATGGCTCGGCCCGGAAACCTTGGTCGCCATGATGATCGCGTCGCGCGGCTTGGTCTTCATCCAGCGGCCGACGATCTCCTCGGTCCGGCCCACCCACTTGGGATCGGGCGGCACCGGATAGCCTTCTGCCGTGTCATAGAAATTGATCCCGAAATCGAAACAGCGATCGAGGATCCGGTGCGCTTCGGCCTCGTCGGTCTGGCTGCCAAAGGTCATCGTGCCCATGCAGATGTCGGTGACGGTGATGGCCGATTTGCCAAGGCGACGGGTCTGCATGCTGGAAT
>JBEGJL010000218.1:0-4343 GCA_041184605.1 Pseudomonadota bacterium | reverse complement strand
GCGCTTTCAAAAGCATTATGCAAGGCTTGAAAGAGGCCCTGGCCGTTGCCCAGGGCATGGATGTCGGGGCCCGAATACACAAAGTGCGCGGCCTTGCTCGCGATAAGAAACACGCCTCGCAAGAGGCTAGCCCTGTAGCGCCCTTGCAGCCTGATCGAGAGCCATGACTTCAACATCGTGGCCAATCGGATAGCTCTCCTGACCAGGATAGATCAGTATTCGGCGCGTTGGCATTAGGTCGACACAAGCCTGATGGAAGCCCTTTTCGACTTTCGGGGCAGAGCTACGCTTCACTTCAATCGCCCAGAGGCCGCGGCCGGGGATCGTGAGCAGGAGATCAATTTCTGCGCCGGCAGAGGTGCGATAGAAGTTCGCCTGCGTGCCGGACGGGGCTGCCGCGATCAGTGCTTCGATCACGAACCCCTCCCAGCTGGCCCCGGCAATAGGATGGCCCAGCACGTCATCCATGCTGGTTAATCCCAGCAGGGAATGGACCATGCCGCTGTCACGCACATAGATGCGCGGTGATTTGACCAGACGCTTGCCACTGTTGCTGTGCCAAGGCTCCAGGCGCCTTACGAGCAGTAGGTCGACCATAAGGTCAAGGTAGCTGCCAACCGTCTTGGCGTCGACGCCAAGGCTACGCGCGAACTCGGATGCGTTTAGCAGTGCAGACTGATGATGGGCTAGCATCGTCCAGAAGCGCCGGAGTGTTTCAGCAGCGATGCGCGGGCCGAGCAGGGGAATGTCGCGTTCCAGATAGGTCCGGATAAAGTCCTGTCGCCAGCGCCGACTTGCGTCGTCGTCATGCGCCAGAAAGCTGTCAGGGAATCCGCCTCGCACCCAAAGTTTTTGGATGTCGCCAGGCTCGACTTCGAGGGCGTTGATCGGCCCCATTTCTAAGTAGCTTATCCGGCCGGCAAGGCTTTCACCGGACTGCCGTAACAAGTCGATGGATGCAGATCCCAGAAGAAGAAAGCGGCCAGCCCTGATACCCTTGCGCCGCCCACGATCAATCAAACCTCGCAGGATCTGGAACAGGTCAGGGAGCCGATGAACTTCATCGAGGATAACCAGCGCGTCCTCGTGGGTTTCGAGATAAGCTTCGGGATCGGTCAGTTTTGCGCGGTCACGGTCTGATTCCAGATCGAGATAGATGGACGGGCGCGTCTCGGCTATGGTTTGCGCCAGCGTCGTTTTGCCAACCTGTCTGGGGCCGAGCAGGGCAACCGCAGGGGTTTCAGCGAGCCGCTTGCTCAACTCTGCATATATCTGACGCTCAATCATCCTTGCAATTTCGGACTTTTACTCCGGATTTGCAAGGATGAAATTGCATCCGCTTTTCGTCCAATTGCTGCATCGGATGCCGTCCAATCGCCAATCTGATCCCGACCAATCGTCAGTCACAGTCCGACCAAACACCAGCAGGGTTGAAGGGTTCAACCCTGTGACTGTCCGAAACGAGTCCTGACCGCTGACCGCTTGGAACGTTTCGAGCGATCCAAAATGATGACTTTTGTCGTGTCCCCTGCAATTCGAGAGGACACGAACCGGCATGGATACCGCCGAACAAATTACCACCGAACAAGAGCCGCCCATCACCCCAGCTCCCGACTGCCCAACCTGGCAGACCCTACACGATATGGGGTTCAGCCTGATCCCGCTGAAGGCGGCCGGCAAAGTCCCCTACATCGCCTGGCAGGCGCATCAGAAAAGGCGTGCTCCGCGCAGCAAGGTCGAGGCATGGTACAAGGCCACACCCAACGCGAATATCGGGATCGTCACCGGCGCAATCAGCGAACTTGTCGTCCTCGATCTGGACAGCGCGGATGCCATTGCTGAGGCTGAGCGTCGCGGACTGCCTGACACGCTGACGGTACGCACCGGCAAAGGCCGGCACGTCTACTTCCGTCATCCCGGTCATAGCGTAAACAACCGTGCGGGGTTTCTGACCGGCATGGATATACGCGGTGACGGGGGATACATCGTCGCCCCCGGCAGCATCCATCCCAGCGGCGCTGTCTATGCCTGGGAGAAACCACCCGGCCAGTTTGAAATCGCCGACATGCCGGAATGGCTGCTTGAGGCCCTAGAGGGTGATGGAAAGCCGGCCGAGACTGCTCCGCCTGCGCCCATGCACCGTGCGCCGATAAAGCGGCAAACCGATAGCGGGAACAACAACTGGGCGACCGCAGCCCTCACTTCCGAACTGCGTGAGTTGGCGTCATCGCCAGAGGGACAGCGCAATCACCGTCTCAACATCGCGGCATTGAAGCTGGGGCAGATAGTCGCCGGTGGCCGGCTCGATGCCCAAATGGTGGCCGAGCAGCTCGGGGCTGTTGCCCGCACCATCGGGCTCGACCCAGCGGAAATCGAACCGACCATTGCCTCGGGGATGAAGAAGGGACTGACCCAACCGCGCCGGTCCAGCCGGGACGTGGTCAACTTGAAAGATCTGGAGAACTATACAGGCGGGAGCAAGCCGTCGGAAGATGTGATCGCCTCGTGTTTCACCGCGATCAACCGGGACACTCTGAAGTTCTGCCACTCGGCCGGAAAATGGTATCAATGGACCGGGGTGTATTGGCAGCGCAACGAGGTGAAGCTGGCGCACCATTACGCCCGGCTGATCGCCCGAAAGCTTAGCGATGGGGATCCCAAGGTCAGCAAGGCCAGTGTCGCTAACGGCGCTGAAAGCTTCGCTAGGGCACACCCAGCGCATGCTGTCACCGCAGAGTTCTGGGATAAGGATCCGTTCCTGCTGGGCACGCACGACGGCACGGTCGATTTGCGGACCGGAACCTTGCGCCCTCCAGCTCAGACCCATGGCATCACCAAGCTGACCGGGTGTTCGCCGGCACCGGGCGAGCCGACCTTGTGGCTGCGCTTCCTGCACGAGGCGACCGGCGGCGATGAAAGCATGATCCGCTACCTCCAGCAGGCCTGCGGCTACATGCTAACCGGTGACACGCGCGAACATGCCTTGTTCTTTGTCTACGGCCCGGGCGGGAACGGCAAGAGCGTGTTTCTCAACACGGCATCCGCCATCTTGGGTGATTACGCCACGACCGCGGGCATGGATACGTTCACGGCCTCCAAGAGTGATCGCCACCCCACTGACCTTGCCATGCTGAAGGGCGCACGCCTCGTCTCCGCTTCCGAGACCGAAGAAGGCCGGGCCTGGGCAGAGGCACGGATCAAGCAGCTGACAGGTGGTGATCGGATCAGTGCCCGGTTCATGCGTCAGGACTTCTTCGAGTTCACCCCGCAGTTCAAGCTGCTGATCGTCGGCAACCACGCACCGGTGCTGGCCAATGTCGACGATGCAGCGCGGCGCCGGTTCAACATCATCCCGTTCACATTCAAGCCTGAGCATCCTGATCGGCAGCTCGAGCAGAAGCTGAAAGCGGAATGGCCGCAGATCCTGCAGTGGATGATCGATGGATGCCTCGACTGGCAGGCCAACGGGCTGTCTCGTCCAGAAATCGTGCGGGCGGCAACGGAGGACTATTTCAACGAGCAGGACTTCCTGGGCCAGTGGCTGTCGGAGCGGTGCCGGGTGGAACTGGGCAGTGGCGGGCTGTTTGAGACCGCATCCAAGCTGTACAATGACTGGCAGGCATACGCGACTAGCCATGGTGAAACGGCGGGCACATCGAAGCAGTTTGGATCGAAGCTAGCTAAGCGGGGACTGCGAGCCAAGCCGATGCGGGCCGAGGGCCAAGTCCAGAAGGTCTACCAGGGGATCGAGCTCAAGCCCCGCGCCGGCGGTCCAATCTTCTGAGGTGTAACTCGTGTAACCGATGTAACCGGTAATACCGTTAATCGCCTTACGCGCGCGCGAATGGCTCTATTACCGAATTTCGCGTTACATCGGTTACACTGGTTACAGTCCCGTCTCGCCCCCTTCTGGTTGGCAGGAATTTTTCACGCCCCCGGGGGGGAGGATAAAACTATAAAGGGTTTGAGAGGGAAACCGTGTTCGATCCAAAGTTCACGCAACCGCGAATTAGCGACCGGGGGTCAAAAATACTAAATTGGGTAAATACAGACACTTGAATCGGATGACGCGTTTGATTTTGTGCACAAATTGCACATCGTGTGTTGAGGGCGGGTGATCCCAGTATGGCCCGGCTCGCCGCCCAGCGGCAAGTCATATCAACTGAAAACACGGGCCACACTGTCCAAGTCTCCCTAGTCGGCGAGGGGTGATTTACGCATTTGTCCGTCGTCAAAACATTTGGCTCAGATCGCGGCGTAGATTAGCGGAGTGCGGGCCTCGTCTGGTGGTTGATGTTAGGCGGCAAGCTTGCGGTGTTGCAAGCGCCGATATTCGATGGTCT
>JBEGJL010000217.1:0-3444 GCA_041184605.1 Pseudomonadota bacterium | reverse complement strand
TCTGATCGCCGATGCGGCCGGGTCGCTCGCCCAGCGGGGCTTTGCCGCCCGGCTGGCGATTGCCCCCACGGCGGGGGCCGCCTGGGCCCTGGCGCATTATGGGCCGGAGCGGGCGATCCTTCAGCCCGGGGACAGTCTTGATGATCTGCCCGTTGCCGCGCTGCGGCTTGATCCAGCCACGGTGCTGGTGTTGCGGCGCTTGGGCCTGAAGCGGATTGGCGAATTGTCCGGCGTGGCGCGCGATGCGCTGGCGCGGCGGTTCCGCAACCACAAGGCACCGACGGCCAATCCGCTGATCCGGCTGGACCAGTTGCGGGGCCGCGTGCCGGAACCGCTGCTACCGGTCCTGCCAGTCGACGTGCCATTGGTGCAGCGGCGGCTGATGGAGCCGATCCGCCACCGCAGCCTGCTCGATCAGGTGCTGGGCGATCTTTGCGCCGATCTGGTGCGGGTGCTGGAAGGGCGGGCGCTGGGCGCACGGCGACTGGAACTGGCGCTGTGGAAGGTGGATGGCGAAGTGCTGCAGCGCCGGCTTGAACTGGCCGCCGCCAGCCGGGATCCGGCCCATATCGCCGCGTTGTTCGGCCGCAAGCTTGACGATCTCGACGCCGGGTTCGGGATCGAACTGGCCCGCCTGCGCGCTCCCTGGACCGAGCCTTTGCCGCTGAGCCAGCGCGATTTCGAGGCGGCGGCAGAGAGGCACGGCACCTCGCTCGCCGCCTGTATTGACCGGCTCTCGATCCGGCTTGGTCCTGATGCGGTGCACCGCCCGGTCCCCCGCGCCAGCCACGTGCCAGAACGTGCGCAACGCTGGGTGGCCCCACTGGAGAGTGAAAGCGCCAGCCAGGACGACCTGCCGTTCCACACCCGGCCGCTCAAGCTGCTCGACCGGGCCGAGCCGATCGCCGTGCTCTACGCCAGCCCCGATGGCCTGCCGCGCCGGTTCCGCTGGCGCGGGCAGGTGCACGAGATCGCCCGGGCCGAGGGACCGGAGCGGATCGCGCCGGAATGGTGGCGCGAACGTTCCTCCGTGCGCCTGCGCGACTATTACCGGATCGAGGACGGGGAGGGGCGGCGCTACTGGATTTACCGCAATGGCCTGCCCGATGATGGGCGCGGGGGCGTACCCGAATGGTTTTTGCAGGGGCTCTATGCCTGACGCACCGCTTACG
The DNA here is from genome assembly GCA_041184605.1 of Pseudomonadota bacterium. Lineage (GTDB taxonomy): Bacteria > Pseudomonadota > Alphaproteobacteria > Sphingomonadales > Sphingomonadaceae > Novosphingobium. Next base: position 2,272 of record JBEGJL010000217.1, on the reverse strand, counting down.
CCTGAGCGGCGCAGGGTTACACCCGATCCCGGTCTCGGCCCGCCGCCCCGCGCACCTTTTGTGGAGCTGGGGCTGGTCAGCTGCTTTTCGTTCCTGCGCGGCGCGTCCGATGCGGTGGACCTGGTCACCACGGCGCGGGGGCTGGGCTATGACGCGATCGGGATTGCCGATGCCAATACCATGGCCGGGGTGGTGCGGATCCATGCTGAGGCCAAGGCGCTGGGGCTGAAGCCGGTAATCGGTTGCCGGATCGAGACGGTAGAAGGGCTGGTCTTCCTGGCCTATCCGGCTACCCGCGCCGCCTATGGCCGGCTCTGCCGCCTGATCTCGGCCGGGCGGATGGCCACGCTCGACGGTGAATGGCAGGAGAAGGGCACCTGCGAGATCGACCTGGCGCTGCTGGCGGAGCATGCGGAAGGCGTGCATTTGGTGCTGGTGCCGCCGGAACAGCTGGATGCGGAACTGACGGTGGCTGTTCCGGGCAATGTGGTGACACTGGACGGTGCCCGGCCAGAGGTGGTGAGCACCGCCCCGTTCCCGGATTTCCTCCCGCACCTGGTCGCCCGTCTGCCGACGCTGCGCCATCTTGCCGCCAGCTACCTCTACACGGGCGATGACCTGGCCCGGATCGCCCGGCTTGATGCCTTGGCCAAGGCGCAGGGCCTGTCGCTGCTTGCCACCAACCAGGTGCTTTATCATGCCCCGCAGCGCCGCCCGCTGCACGATGTGATGACCGCGATCCGCCACAAGACGACAGTGGCTGCGGCCGGTCACCTGCTCGAGCCGAATGCTGAGCGGCACCTCAAATCACCCGAGGAGATGCAGCGGCTGTTCGCGCGCTGGCCCCATGCGATCGCGGCGGCGCGCGAACTGGCCGATGCTTGCCGGTTCAGCCTGGATGAACTGCGCTATGAATACCCGCGCCAGACCTATCCCGATGGGTTGGATGCCCAGGCCTATCTGGAACGGCTGACCTGGGAAGGGGCGGGGCAGCATTATCCCGGCGGGGTGCCGGACAGCGTAACTGAGACGCTGCGCAAGGAACTGGCCCTGATCGGCAAGAAGGCGCTGGCCCAATACTTCCTGACTATCAAGGAAATCGTCGATTTCGCGCGCAGTCGCCAGCCGCCGATCCTGTGCCAGGGACGCGGTTCGGCGGCCAATTCGGCGGTGTGTTTTTGTTTGGGCATTACCTCGGTCAATCCGGTTGAGCACGCGTTGCTGTTTGAGCGTTTCATCTCCGAGGACCGTGACGAGCCGCCCGACATCGACGTCGATTTTGAGCATGAGCGGCGCGAAGAGGTGATCCAGCACATTTACGAGAAGTACGGCCGCCACCGTGCCGGCCTCTGCGCGACGGTGATCCACTATCGCCCGCGCATGGCGATCCGCGAGGTCGGCAAGGCGATGGGCTTGTCCGAGGATGTTACCAGCATGCTCGCCCGCACCGTCTGGGGCAGTTATGGCCGCTCGATCGAGGAGCGGCACATGGCGGAGAGCGGTCTCGACATCAGCGATCCTTATCTAAAGCGCGTTCTTAACCTAACCCAACAGATAATTGGAATGCCTAGGCATTTATCGCAGCACGTTGGTGGGTTTATCCTGACCGAAGGGGCCTTGGTGGAAACAGTGCCGATCGGCAACGGGGCCATGGCTGATCGCAGTTTCATCGAGTGGGACAAGGACGATATCGACGCCCTAGGTATCCTGAAGGTCGATGTGCTGGCGCTGGGCATGCTGACCTGCATCCGCAAATGTCTGGATCTGCTGCGTGATCATCACGGGCAGGACCTGGTGCTCGCCACGGTCCCGCGCGAGGATCCGGCGGTTTACGACATGCTCTGCCGGGGGGATTCGCTCGGGGTGTTCCAGGTGGAAAGCCGGGCGCAGATGAACATGCTGCCCCGCCTGCGGCCGCGCTGTTTCTATGACCTGGTGATCGAAGTGGCGATTGTCCGCCCCGGGCCGATCCAGGGCGACATGGTTCACCCCTATCTCAAGCGACGGCGCGGGGCCGAGGCGGTGGCCATTCCTGCCCCCGGTCCGGCCCATGGCCCGCCCGATGAGCTAACCAGCATTCTCGGCCGGACGCTGGGGGTGCCGATCTTCCAGGAACAGGCGATGAAGATCGCGCTCGATGCCGCCAAGTTTTCCAGCCTTGAAGCCAACCGACTGCGCAAGGCCATGGCCACTTTCCGCAGCCGCGGGATGGTGCATGAACTGGAAGACCTGATGGTCGGGCGGATGGTGGCGCGCGGCTACGATCCGGACT
>JBEGJL010000216.1:0-4577 GCA_041184605.1 Pseudomonadota bacterium | reverse complement strand
CCGTGATGATGGCAATCCTGGTGATTGCCGGCATGGCCGCTGCAGCGACAATAACCGGCCTGCTCGGCTTTACCGCCGGCGGCTGAAAATCCTGCACAGAGGTGCTTGCTCCTCCGCGCTGAATCGCTAGATGGGAAGCCGATGCGGCCATACCGCCGCGCAGCGACAGGGATCGACATGGCCACTTTCACGCTTCCTGCTAACAGCAAGATCACAGGCAAGGCCCAGCACCACAAGGCTGACGGCGCAACCCACGTGAAGAAGTTCACCGTTTACCGCTATGACCCCGATAGCGGCGAAAACCCGCGCTATGACACCTTCGAGATCGACCTCGACACTTGCGGTCCGATGGTCCTCGACGCGCTGATCAAGATGAAGTCAGAACAGGATCCCAGCCTGACCTTCCGCCGCTCGTGCCGCGAAGGCATCTGCGGTTCCTGCGCCATGAACATCAATGGTCGCAATGGCCTTGCCTGCACCACCGCAATCGAAGATCTCAAGGGTGACATCCGGATCACCCCGCTGCCGCATATGGAAGTGATCAAGGACCTGGTGCCCGACTTCACCCATTTCTATGCCCAGTACGCGTCGATCCGACCCTGGCTGCAAACTGTCAGCACCACGCCATCGGGCAAGGAGCGGCTTCAGTCGCCCGAACAGCGCGAAAAGCTGGACGGCCTGTACGAGTGCATCCTGTGCGCCTGCTGCTCGACCAGCTGCCCCAGCTATTGGTGGAACAGCGACAAGTTCCTGGGCCCGGCGATCCTGCTTCAGGCCTATCGCTGGTTGGCTGACAGCCGCGACGAGATGACGGGTGAGCGGCTTGATGAGCTGGAAGACCCCTTCCGCCTCTATCGCTGCCACACGATCATGAACTGTGCCAATGTCTGCCCCAAGGGGCTTTCGCCGGCGCGCGCGATTGCCGAAATCAAGAAGATGCAAGCAGAGCGCCACGTCTAAGTGGTCGATCAACGCGGCTTCATCTACGAACCCGATCCGGAAAACCCTGGCTGGCACCGCTGGGAGCTGGCCGACGATACGCGCTTCAACGCCCAGACCATGGGCCGGATGCTGGTAAAGCGCGAAAGCGACAGCATTTGCCGGGTGCGCATGTTTCCGGAACGCAAGCATTCCAACCTGCTTGACATGGTGCATGGTGCAGTCACTTTGGCGCTCGTCGACATCGCCCTCTTTGCCGCAATGCGCACCTTGCTGAATGGCAACGCGGGCGGATCGGTTACGCTTGAACTTTCCAGCCAGTTCATTGGCGCCGGAAACCTGGGTCAACCGCTCGACGCAGTGGTTGAAGTCATGCGGGAGACCAAGCGGCTCGTCTTCATGCGCGGCACTGTCGTTCAGGGTGCAGGCGATGAACACCTCGTCGCCAGCTTCTCAGGCATAGTACGCAAGCCTTCAGCCCGATGACCGATCTGCTGGCGCGTTACGAGGAACTGGTCACCGCGGGCGAGTTGCGCCCCGATCCACAACAACACGACGCCGCAGTCCGGCTCCGGCGCCTGCAGCGAGAGCTTGAAGCCCCGCGATCCACCGGACTGATCGGCAGGTTGACCGGCAGGAAGGCCCCTCCACCGCGCGGCCTTTACCTGTGGGGCGGCGTGGGCCGCGGCAAGTCGATGCTGATGGACCTGTTCCACGATTGCCTCGCCATCCCCGACAAGCGGCGGGTACACTTTCATGCCTTCATGCAGGAAGTCCATGCTCGCCTGCGGGAGGCGCGGAAGAGCGAGACTGGTGATCCGATCCCCCCCGTGGCAGCAGCCATTGCCAGTGGCCTGCGGGTGCTCGCCTTTGACGAAATGGTGGTGAACAATTCCGCCGATGCGATGATCATGAGCCGGTTGTTCACCGCCTTGATCGTGCAGCACGGCCTGGTGGTTGTAACCACATCAAACCGCGCCCCGTCCGAGCTCTACAAGGATGGACTGAACCGAGAGCATTTCCTGCCCTTCATCGCCCTGATCGAGCGCGAGCTTGACGTCATGGCGCTGAACGGACCGGTTGATTACCGTCTGGAGCGGCTTGGCGGGATGGCAACCTGGCACACCCCCCTAGGTGATGCCGCGACTGCACAAGTGCGCGAGGCGTTCTTCCGCCTGACTGACTATTCACCGGAAGATGCCGATCACGTCCCATCGGCGGAACTGGCGCTTGGCGGCGGTCGGACGTTGCGGGTGCCGAAAAGCCTGAAAGGCGTGGCAGTCTTCAGCTTCAAGCGACTCTGCGGCGAAGCCCGCGGCGCGCCGGATTACCTTGCAATTGCGCAAACCTATCACACCGTAATCCTGGTCGGCATTCCCCGAATGGGTCCTGAGAACCGCAATGAGGCGGCGCGGTTCGTTACCCTGATCGATGCCCTGTATGAACAGAAGGTCAAGCTGCTGGCCACGGCAGATGCGCCGCCGGAGCAGTTGTATGAGGCCGGGGACGGCCGATTTGAGTTTGAACGGACGGTCAGCCGCCTGATGGAAATGCAGAGCGCGGATTACCTCGCGCTGGGTCACGGTGAAGAGGGTTGATTTAACCAGCCTGTCTCCCATCTATGGCTTGTTCCGGCGTTCACATCCCGCCGAGGTGGATTGCAACCATGATCGAAGTACGACCCTTTGCTGGCCTGGGCCACGCGAACCACGGCTGGCTGGATGCCCGACACCACTTCAGCTTTGCATCCTATCATGATCCGGCGCGGATGGGCTGGGGTGCGATCCGAGTCTGGAATGACGATACGATCGGCGCGCGCAGCGGCTTTCCGCCACATCCCCATAACGACATGGAAATCGTAACCTTCGTACGCACCGGGGCAATTACCCATCAGGACAGCCTTGGCAACAAGGGCCGTACGGCTGCCGGCGATGTCCAGGTGATGAGCGCAGGGACCGGCATCGTCCATGCCGAGTACAATCTTGAGGACGAGGCAACCACGCTGTTCCAGATCTGGATCATGCCGGACCGTGTGGGAGACGCGCCGGGTTGGGGCCAGCGCGAGTTTCCGCGCGGCGATCGCGCCGGCCGCTGGGAAATCGTCGCCAGCGGAACACCCGATCAAGACAACGCCCTATCGATCCGTGCCGATGCCAAAGTGGCTGCCGCATCGCTCAAAGCTGGCGAAAGCGCGACCTGGGCAACTGACGGTCAAAGGCACTTGTACCTCGTCGCCCCCACGGGGGCGATCCGCGTCAACGGCATCGAAGCACAGGCCCGCGATGGCGTGGCCATCACCGGTGAAACCAGCGTCACGGTTGAAGCGCTAAGTGACTGCGAAGTCGTTCTGGTGGATTCGCGCTAAGCTGCTGCGCGCGGCAGGCGCGATTGCGCCCCGGCCAGGCGCTGCATCAGCTTGAGGTCCTGCTCACGCAATTCCAGCGCCGCGTCGGCCCAGTGATCAACAATGTCGCGTAATTCTGCCAGCGGAACAGCATTGACCCGGCGGCTCGCCCGGCGTGCGCCAACCAGCCCGGCGTGGCGGCGGTTGGACTTGGCCATGAAGTCCCGCACCGCAGCCGCTCCCTCACCCGGCTCGGCGAGGTACTGGACAATCCCCATCTCGTACATTGCCTCGGCCGAATAGACCTCGTTACCCATGATAATTCGGTCTGCGACGGCCTGGCCGAGGCGGCGCGAGAGGATCGCGTGGGCACCCATTCCCGGGAATAGACCAAACATCACTTCCGGCAGGCCAAAGGAAGAGCCGCGTTCGGCAATGATATAGTCGAACGAAAGCAGCGCTTCGAACCCGCCACCCAGCGCCTGCCCCTGAACCATCCCGATCGTCAAAATCGGCAGGTCGAGTGACTGCATGTTGCGGTGGTGGATTTCGACACAGCGATAGCCATAGGCTGCCAGCGCATCGCGATTGCCCTCGCGGATCAGGCTGGCAAACAGTTCCAGATCACCCCCAAAGCAGAACACGCCCGGCGCCCGGCTGCCAAGGATCAGGTATTTGAGCGGCACACGCCTTGCTGCTGCAACTGGCTGGCATTCATCAGCAATTGCCGCTTCACGATCCGAAATTCTTCGAGCAGCGCAGTGACCGCCCCCTCAGGCACAATCAGGCCAAGATCGCGCAGATGGCTGCGGGGGATCTGGTTACGGGGACCGGTGAATTCAACCGGTTGAACCGCCGCTACCAATGCGGAACTGGTATTGGGCTGGTCAATGACTTCCGGCGTGACCACTTCCGGCGCGGTAACTGGTTCTGCAATCGGTTCCGCAGTTGCGACTTCTTCCTGTGCAGGCTCAGCCACCACAGCGACTTCCGTGACTTCGGCAATCTCAGCCACTTCGGTCGCGCGACGGTAACGCCGCCGCTTGGCCGCTGGCGGGATCAACTCGTCAGGGATCGGTGCCGGAGCAAGCCTTACCAGGTCGTAATTGCGCACAACCCGCTCGATCAACGTAGCCTGACCGGCCTTGGGCGGCACCGGGATCTTCGAATGTTTGGTCATTGCGATCCTCCTCAAGCCACCATGCTGACCTGGATGAATTCGGCCACCAGCAGCAGCACGAAGATCCCGCCCAAGGCCGGTCAGGCTACGTTGATCGAGCGGGTTGTGCGCAAT